>CAXTTU010000021.1:0-19573 GCA_964247225.1 uncultured Sphingomonas sp.
GATCGGCGGGCACAAGGCGAACATCATCAACCTGCGGCTCGACAACCGCGACACCGCATTCCACACCAACACCATCGACCTGGAAGTCCGCGACGCGCACCACCTCCAGCGCCTGATGGCCGCACTCCGCGCCACGGACGCAGTGAACGTGGTGGAGCGGGTCTAGGCGCTCACCAGAGGCGGCGGACGCCGGTCTCCTCGAAGGTCTTCTCGTTCGAGACGATGTGACAACCTTCGATCAGCGCCTGTGCGACCAGCAACCGGTCGAACGGGTCCGGGTGGTCCCACTCCATCGAGCCTGCCAGTTCGGCATGGGCCAGCGTCAGCGGCAACACCTCGAATGTTTCGCCCGCTAGATAGCCGGTTAGGTCCGCCAACAACGCATCGACGTCGTGCAGTTTGCCGATCCGGCGTTTCAGCGTCAATCCGAACGCCGACATCGGACTGACGAGAACAGCTTCCTCTCGCCCATCGATCGCGCTCCGCGCCGCGCGCGACAATTTGGGACTGTTCTGTGCCCACCAAATCAGCGCGTGCGTGTCGAGCAGTAGCGTCATACCGGCCCGTCATACCAAGTGCTTAGCTCTTCTTCGGTCATCGGGTCGAAGAAGCTTTCATCTATATGTATCTGCCCCGCAAGTTTGCCCGGACTGCGTTTCGGGGACGGGGTGACCGGCCGTTCGCAGACGAGCCGGATGCGCGGTTCACCCTTCCGCTCGATTAACACCTCCTCCCCCGCCGTGACGCGGGCCAGTAATTCGGACAAGTGCTCCTGCGCGTCGTGGAGCGGAACTGTAGCCATGCTGGATCTCCACCGCCTGCTATAGCTGTTAGCGTCGGCGACCGCCATGCACCCCGGTGACGCGCGGGCACGCCCACGCTACACCCGCCCCCCATGACCCGCCCCGCGCTGTCCGTCGTCATCCCCTGCTACAACGAGGCGGCGTGCCTCGACCTGCTCCATGCGCGCGTCGCGGCGGCGGCGCGGGCGGCGGTGGGGGACAGCCATGAGATCGTGCTCGTCAATGACGGCTCGCGCGACGGGAGCTGGGCGGCGATGCAGCGGCTTGCCGCCGCCGACCCCCGCGTCGTCGCGATCAACCTGTCGCGCAATCACGGGCACCAGCTCGCGCTCACCGCCGGGCTCGACCTGTGCGCGGGCGAGCAGATTCTGATCATCGACGCCGATTTGCAGGACCCGCCCGAGCTGCTCGCCGACATGCGCCGGGCGATGCAGGAGCAGGAAGCAGACGTGGTCTACGCGGTCCGCCGCCGCCGCGAGGGCGAGACGTTCTTCAAGAAGCTCACCGCCGCCGCCTTCTACCGCGTCCTCGACCGGGTGACGGACACGCCGATCCCGCTCGACACCGGCGATTTCCGCCTGATGAGCAGGCGCGCGCTCGACGCGTTCCTGTCGCTCCCCGAACAGGCGCGTTTCATTCGCGGCATGGTCGCCTGGGTCGGCTTCCGCCAGGTCCCCTTCGCGTACGACCGCGCGGAGCGGCACGCGGGCGAGACGAACTACCCGCTCGGCAAGATGATCCGGCTCGCGTTCGACGCGGTGACCGGGTTCTCCACCGCGCCGCTCCGCTTTGCCAGCCATGCGGGGCTCGCGCTGACCGGCGTGTCGCTGCTGCTGTTCGTGTATATCGCGATCGGCTGGCTGTCGGGCAGCGCGGTGCAGGGCTGGACCTCGACCATGGCGGTGGTGGTGTTCCTGGGCGCGGTGCAGATGTTCGTGCTGGGGATGATCGGCGAGTATCTCGGGCGGCTGTACGTCGAGTCAAAGCGGCGGCCACTGTACCTTGTCGCGGATGTCGCCGGGCCGCTGCGGGGGCAAGCCACGCTGGGCTTCAAGGCGGAGCCGTCAGGCGGGTTCGGCCAGCGTCACGATCGACACGCCGGGGCCCATGGGCACGCGCCCGACCAGATGCCGCTCCACGCGGAAGATGCGCTCGAACAGCGCGTTGAGCGGCTTGGCGGGGGGTGAGTCGTCGCTGTCCTCGCGCCCGGTCACCCGCCCCGCGACCCGCGCGGCGGCGGCGAGCGGGAACAGCAGCGAGTTGAAGTATACCAGCTTGCGCGGGCGCAGCCCCGCCGCTTCGATCGCCGCGCGCAGGGTCCGCTTGGAATAGCGCCGGTGGTGGTGGTTCACCACGTCATGCGCGCTCCACATCCACCGGTGCGCGGGGACGGTGATGAGGATCTTGCCCCCGGGCGCGAGCCGTTCGCGCATCGCTGCGAGCGCGGCGACGTCGTCCGCGATATGCTCCACCACATCGAGCACCGCGATAAGGTCGTACGCGCCGCGCTCCACCCCCGGCAGTTCGGGCAAGGGCGCATCGCCCACCGCCCGCCCCAGCCGCTCGGACGCGATCCCCCGCGCCGCCGGGTCGATCTCGATCGCCTCGACCGATCCGAACCGCGCCAGCATTGGCAAGTTGTGCCCGGTGCCGCAGCCGATCTCCAGGATGCGCGCGTCGCGGGGCAGTGCCGCATAGCGGGTCAGATAATCGCTGAGCACCTCGCGCCGCGCGCGGTACCACCAATGCGTCGAGTCGTGCGCCGCCATGCGGTCATAGACGATCCGGTCCATTCTTGCCCGTCCTGCTTCAAATCGTTCGTGCTGAGGACAGACTGACCCCGGACTTGATCCGGGGGAAGGCTCGTCTCGAAGCACAGGTGAGTGCGCGCCCACCTATGCTTCGAGACGCCGCTTCGACAAGCTCAGCGGCTCCTCAGCACGAACGGAATAGTGCTCAGCCGAACACCCACAAGCGCTGGAGCGCGAAGGTCACCAGCGGCGTCACGAACACGATCGGCACCAGCGGCGTCCAGGTCGGCCAATGCAGCAGCGGGCCGGTGAACCCCCACACGAACGCGCTGTTGAGCGCGAAGCTGACCAGGCTGACCGCAAAGAAGCGCCCGCCGGTGCGCGCCAGATTGTCGCGCTCGCCATGGCCCCTGAAGCTCCAGCGGCTGTGCAGGAGATAGCCCGACAGCATCGCCGCGAGATAGCCGAGCACATTGCCCACCGATGGCCACGCACCGCGACCGACATGCAGCAGGTGCGGCATATAGGTCGCGATCGGCCAATACACGATCGCGTAGAGCGCGGTGGTGATGCCGCCCGCGACGCCGAACCGAGCGAGCTGCATGAACAACTCGTTCTCGCGCCACCGATGGAGCCCGACTGTCGCCACCCTTGTCCCTTGTCCCTCGCGTCGGGGCATCGACGCCGACCCGGCAAGCGCGTAGTGCAGCCGGACCCGTGAATAAACCCTCCTTCGACCTCGCGCGAACCGTCCGCCGCCGCCCCGCCACGCTGATCGAGGAACTCGACCGGCACTGGATGCGGCTGACGCTCGCCGCGTGGCTGTTCGTCGCGGCGGCGTTGTTCTGGAGCCGCTGGGGGCAGATTTACTGGCTCGGGCTTGGCGACACCGACGACAATATGCGGCTCATGCAGGTGCGCGCGCTGCTTCATGGGCAGGCGTGGTTCGACCTGCGCCAGCACCGGATGAACCCGCCCATCGGGTTCAACATTCACTGGTCGCGGGTGGTCGACATGCCGCTCGCGGCGCTGATCCTCGTGCTGCGCCCCTTCACCGGCACGTTCTGGGCGGAGCGCGTCGCGTGCGGGGTTGCGCCGCTGCTGCCCTTGTCGGTGGCGATGCTCGGGCTGGGCGCGACGGTGCGGCGGCTGGTGAGCCCGCTCGCCTGGCCGCTGGCGGTGTTGGGGCTGATCTGCTGCTCGGCGACGTTGACCATGTTCATGCCCGACCGGGTCGACCATCACGGCTGGCAGTTGGCGATGCTGAGCCTGACGGTGGCGGGTCTGTGCGACTCGCGCGCGCGACGGGGCGGCTTGCTGGTCGGCGGGGCGAGCGCGGTCAGCCTGTCGATCGGGCTGGAGATGCTGCCGTTCGCGGCCATGGCGGGCGCGATCCTGGCGCTGCGCTGGGTGTGGGACCGGGGCGAGGCGGCGCGGCTGACCGCCTATGCCTTGTCGCTCGGCACCGGCGCGGGCATCGGTTATGCGGGGTTCCAGTCCTGGGACTCGAGCGTGCTCCGCTGTGACGCGCTGACGCCGGTATGGTTGAGCGTGGTCGTTGCCGCGGGCGTGCTGTTGCTCGTCCTCGCGCAGGTCAGCCCGGCAAGGCGCGAGGTGCGGCTCGCGCTCGCGGTCGTCGCTGGTCTCGCCATCGCGGCGGGGTTCGCGCATTTCTTTCCGCAATGCCTCGGCCGCCCCGAACAGGTCTCGCCCGAGCTCGAACGCAACTGGCTGAGCAACGTGCGCGAGGCGAAGCCGATTTACCAGCATGGCTGGCGGCTCGGCGTCCCGCTTGCCGCGCTGCCGGTGGTGGGACTGATCGGCGCGGTTCTCGCGACGGTGCGCGCGGATCGGGTCACGCGCTGGACCGGCTGGGGGCCGGTGCTGCTGTTCTCGCTGTTCGGCGCGGCGATGATGTTCTGGCAGGTGCGCAGCGGCGCGGGCGCCCAGCTGCTCGGCGTGCCGGGCGTGGTGGCGCTGGTCTGGGCGCTGGTGCCTTGGATCGCGCGCCATCGCCGGGAGCCAAGAATGTGGGCGGCGGGCGGCGCGCTCGCCTTGCTGGTGGTGGCGGGCGTGTTCGCGAGCACGATCCTGCGCTGGGTCCCGTCCGGCGGCAAGCCCGACGCCTTCGCCGCCCGCGTCAACCGCGCCAACGCGCGCTGCATGACGCTGCCGGCACTCGCCGCGCTCGACCGCTACCCGGCGCAGACGGCCTTCAGCTTCGTCGACCTCGGCCCGCGGATGATCACCGTCACGCACCACGACGCAGTGGCGGGGCCGTACCACCGTAACGGCGACGCGATTCTCGACGTCCAGCACGCCTTTACCGGCCCGCCCGCGGAGGCGCGCGCAATCATGCGGCGGCACGGCGCGACGTTGCTGGTGGTGTGCCCCAACATGGCCGAGTCCACCGTCTACCGCGCGCGCGCACCGAAGGGCTTCTACGCGCAGCTGGCGCATGGGGCGGCGTTCCCGTGGCTCACGCCCTTGCCGCTGCCGAAGGGCGATCCGTTGCGGGTGTTTCAGGTAAGATAGAGTTCACGCGAAGAGCGCGAAGGAAAGAAGGGCGCGAAGAAAGTGGGATTGTAAGGTCAGCGGACAGGGCGCGGGCCTGATTAGGTAGAAGTTCGCCGCGCAAGCGGCCCTCACCCGGTCAACGCTTCTGCAATGAGAGCCGCTGGCGCGGCGGACCCGGTCGTCGCGCGCCGTGCGCCTTCTTCGCGCCCTTCTTTCCTTCGCGTCCTTCGCGTGAACCCTTCTTCTCTCGAACCCTCTACCCCAGCTTCACCGCCACCCCGTCGAGCACGAACTGCACCGCCAGCGCCGCGAGCAGCACCCCCAGCAGCCGCGTGATCACCGCCTCGATCCGCGCGCCGAGCAACCGCATCAGCGGCCCCGCCGCCAGCAGCGCCAGCAACGTCGCCACCAGGATCGTCGCCATTGCCCCCAGCACCACCAGATGCTGCGCCAGCCCCGGATGCCGCGCGCCCGTCAGCATCACGCTCGCGATCGAGCCCGGCCCCGCGATCATCGGCATCGCCATCGGAAAGACGGACACGTCCTCCTCGTTCGCCTGCGCGACCTTGGCCGCGCGGTCCTCGCGGCGCTGCGTCCGGCGCTCGAACACCATCTCCAGCGCGATCAGGAACAGCATGATTCCGCCCGCGATGCGGAAGCTCGCCAGCTCAATGCCGAGCCCGCGCAGCAGGTCCTCGCCGAACACCGCGAAGACGAGCAGGATGGCGCTCGCGATCCCCACCGCACGCACCGCCTGCGCGCGCCGATGCGCCGCCGACGCCCCCGCCGTCAGGCCTGCAAAGATCGGCGCGCAGCCGAGCGGGTCGATCACGACGAAAAACGTGACCAGCGCGGAGACGTAGAGCTCGAGCATTTACAGCCGGTCGGGGAAGGCGACGCCCTCACGCCGGCACGCGCTTTCCAGCGTGTTGCGCATGAGGCAGGCGATCGTCATCGGCCCCACCCCGCCCGGCACCGGCGTGATCGCGCCCGCCACCTCGCGTGCCGAGACGAAGTCGACATCGCCGACCAGCCCTGCCTCGGTGCGGTTGATGCCGACATCGATCACGGTCGCGCCCGGCTTGATCCACTCGCCCCGGATCATGCCGGGAACACCCACCGCCGCGACCACCACGTCCGCCTGCCGCACCCGCGCGAACAGGTCGCGGGTGCGACTGTGCGCGGTCGTGACAGTGCAGCTTTGCCCGAGCAGCAGCTGCGCCATTGGCTTGCCGACGATGTTCGACCGCCCCACTACCACCGCGTCGAGCCCCGCCAGATGCGGCTCGGCGTCACGGAGCAGGATGAGGCAGCCAAGCGGGGTGCAGGGGACGAAGCCGGGCAGCCCGGTCGCCAGCCGCCCCGCGTTGACCGGGTGGAAGCCGTCGACATCCTTGTCCGGGTCGATCGCGAGGATGACCGCGCTCGCGTCGATGTGCGCGGGGAGCGGCAGCTGGACGAGGATACCGTCCACCGCCGGGTCGGCATTGAGCCGCTCCACCAGCGCGAGCAGTTCGGCCTGCGTGGTCTCGACCGGCAGCCGATGCTCCCGCCCGCGCATCCCCGCCGCCTCGGTCGCGCGCCCCTTGTTGCGAACATACACCGCCGAGGCCGGGTCCTCGCCGACCAGGACCACCGCCAGCCCCGGCGCGCGCCCCGCCTCGCCCGCGAACGCGGCGACGCCGTCGGCCACCGCGGCGCGCAAGGTCGCCGCCCGCGCCTTGCCGTCGATGATGCGCGCCGCCATCAGCTGCCCGCCATGACGCTGGCGGCGACATTGTCGATGACGATCGTGATGATCTGCATCAGCACCAGCACCACCAGCGGCGCGAAGTCGAGCCCGCCCATCACCGGCAGCACGCGCCGGATCGGGCGGTAGAGCGGCTCCGTCACCTGATCGAGCCCGCTGGCGATCGAACGGATCGTCATGCTGTTGGCGACGTTGAACGTGATCAGCAACGACACCACGAACTGGGCGATGATGATCCACCACACCACGTTGAGGATGACGTGGAGGATCTGGATGATGGTCACTGTGATCACGGCGGCGCTCCGGCTTGCGTGTGGCGCGAACTAGCCGATGGACGGCACGCGCGTAACCCCCGCTTCGCTCAACACCGGACCAGCGTGCCGACGCCCCGCCGCGTGAAGATCTCCAGCAGCAGCGCGTGCCGCACCCGCCCATCGAGGATCACCGCCGCGTCCACCCCCGCGCCGACCGCGGACATGCAGGTCTCGAGCTTGGGGATCATGCCCCCGGTGACGACGCCCTCGTCGCGCAGCCGCCGGATCGCGGCGGGGGTGAGGTCGGTCAGCAGCTCGCCATCCTTTAGCACCCCCGCCACGTCGGTGAGCAGGAAGAACCGCGCCGCCCCCAGCGCGGCGGCGATCGCGCCCGCCATCGTGTCGGCGTTGATATTATAAGTGTGCCCGTCGGCGCCCAGCCCGATCGGGGCGACCACCGGGATCATCCCCGCATTGCATAGCGTGTCGATGATCGTCCGGTCGACCGCCACCGGCTCGCCGACAAAGCCGAGGTCGACATGCCGCTCGACACCTTGCAGCGGGTCGGCCGCGCGGCCCGCGACCTTTTCTGCGCGCACCAGCCCCGCGTCCTTGCCCGACAGCCCGACCGCGCGCCCGCCCGCCTGCCCGATCCAGCCGACGATCTCCTTGTTGATCGAGCCCGCCAGGACCATCTCGGCGACCTCGGCGGTGGGCTTGTCGGTGACGCGCAGGCCGCCCACGAACTCGGACCGGACGCCCAGCCGCTTCAGCATCGCGCCGATCTGCGGCCCCCCGCCATGCACCACCACCGGGTTGATGCCGACCGCCTTCAGCAGCACCACGTCATGCGCGAAGTCGCGCGCCGCGTCGGGATCGCCCATCGCGTGCCCGCCGTACTTGATGACGAACGTCTTGCCCGCATAGCGCTGAAGATAGGGCAGCGCCTCCGTCAGCACCTCCGCCTTGGCGAGGAGGGCGGGATGAGGGGAATGATCGGTCATGCCGCGCGCCTTAGCGGGCGCGGGGAAGGGTGCAAATCAACGGTCGTCACGCCATTGGAAAAAGCTCTACGCCGGAGCGGCGGTCGTCGGCACCGCGACGGAGAAATCGACCCGTGACCCCGGATGAAGCCGCTGTCCTGAGAAAACATGTCACCCGCGCCATGCGCTCCGGCAAGGAGCATTCCACGACGTCGCTGGGTCAAGTCTCCGCGGCGAATGTCGAGGCTGTGTTGTGTTACACGGGCCATTCGATCGAAGGCTATTCCCGCGTGGCACAGAGCAGTGAAATCCGCCACATATTCAGATCGCATGGCGACCCGGCGATCGAAGCCGCACGCGGACAGGTTGCGATCCGCAAATCCGATTTCGCACGCATAGATGAGGTAATTAGGCGTGCCCACGCGATTGTTGCAATCGGGAAGGCGCGATCGGCCAAGCCGTTGCGCCTAGAATACCTCGCCTTGGTCGATGGCCATGAGTACCGGTACGTCGAAGAGCTGAGACCGAACCGCGTCGTGGCGCTCAAGTCTATGCGTAAGCGGGTCGTGGAAGGTGGAGCCCGCCGCGAGTAATGTCGAACCGATTGCCCGGTTACCCTACTCTATACGGCTTTCCCATGACCGCGGGCCCCGTTGACCCACATAGCAGAATGCGTCGATTCGATCAACCACGCCCATCCAACCACCGCCCCAGCGCCACCGCCGCATAAATGGCGGGCGGGACCAGCAGCGCGGAGAGCAGCACCTTCACCACCAGCTGCCCGATCAAGAGCGGGCCAATCGGGAACTGGCCGTAGAACGCGATCGTGATGAAGAACAGCGCGTCGACGATCTGGCTGGCGACGCTCGCCACCCCGGCGCGCAGCCACAGCAGCGACGCGCCCTCGCGCCCCTTGAGCCACGCGAACACCGTCACGTTGAGCGTCTGCGAGATGCCATAGGCGATGATCCCCGCAACCCAGATGCGCGGGGTGCCCGTCATCATCGAGGTAAAGGCGGACAAGTTCGCAGGCTTCATCTCCGGCGAGGGCGGGAGCGCGAGCACCAACAGCGCGAGCAGGACCGAGGCGATCAGCGGCACGAAGCCGAACCGCACCAGCCGGTTGGCGACGCTGCGCCCGTGCAGCTCCGCCACCGCGCTCGACACTACGACCAGCGCCAGGAACGCGAAGATACCGCCCTCGATCGCGAGCGGCCCCAAGCCCAGCGTCGGCCCCAGCGCGGACAGCGGCCCCAGCGCCACCTGCTTGTTGCCGAGCACCCCCGCGATGCACACCATGCCGCCATAAAATACCGATAGCGCGAACAGCGAACGGGGCACGGCGGGGCTTTGCGTCATCGCGCGCACGCTACCGGCTCGGGGCAATGCGTCAATGCGGGCGAGCGTCGCCGGAAACGCTTGTGCGACCCCGCTTCCCCCGGCCATACCGGACCCGGGGAGCCCGGCGGCGGGCGGTGGAGGACGACACGGCCACATGCGTTTCCTGATCGGCATGGCGGGCATCGCCGCGATCCTGGCCATCGCCTGGCTGCTCTCGGCCGACCGCCGCGCGATCCGGCCGCGCGTCGTCGGCGCGGCGTTCGCGCTGCAGGTGGGTATCGCGGTGCTGGTGCTCTACGTTCCCTGGGGGGTGAGCGCGCTACGCTTCCTGTCCGGCGGCGTCGCCAACCTGCTCGGCTATGCGCATGACGGCGTCCAGTTCCTGTTCGGCCCGCTCGCCAGGCCCGAGATCGGCGGCACCAGCTTCGCGATCGCCGCCCTGCCCGTCATCATCTTCTTCGCCAGCCTGGTGTCGATCCTCTACCATCTGGGCGTGATGCAGCTGATCGTCCGCTGGCTCGGCGGTGCGATCGAGCGGGTGATCGGCGTGTCCAAGGTCGAATCGCTGTGCGCCGCCGCCAACATCTTCGTGGGGCAAAGCGAGTCGCCGCTGGTTATCCGACCCTATCTCGCCGCGCTAACCCCGCCGCAGCTGTTCACGGTGATGACCAGCGGCATGGCGGGCGTCGCGGGCACGATCCTCGCCGCCTATGCCTCCATGGGCATCCGCATCGAATATCTCCTCGCCGCCAGCTTCATGGCTGCGCCGGGCGGCATCCTGATGGCGAAGATCATCATGCCGGACGGTCGCGCGCTCGCGACGGAAGACCGCGCGCTCGCCGGGCCGACCGCGGGCGAGCCGCTTCCCGACGCGACGCATGACGAGGAAAAGCCCGCCAACATCATCATGGCCGCCGCGCAGGGCGCGCAGACGGGCGTGCGGCTGGCGGTCGCGGTGGGGGCGATGGTGCTCGCCTTCGTAGCGCTGGTCGCGCTCGCCAACGGGCTGCTCGGCGGCTTGGGCGCCCTGGTCGGCTTGCCGGGGCTGAGCTTCCAAAGCCTGCTCGGCCTCGTGTTCAAGCCGGTGATGTTCCTCTTGAACGTCCCGTGGCGCGAGGCGGGCGCGGCGGGCGGGCTGTTCGGCGAAAAGATCGTGCTCAACGAGTTCGTCGCCTATATCGACCTCGGCAAGCAGGCCGCGCAGCTGTCCCCACGCACGGTGGCGGTGATCACCTTCGCCTTGTGCGGCTTCGCGAACTTCTCCTCCATCGCGATCCAGATGGCGGTGACGGGCGGCCTCGCCCCGAACCAGCGCCCCGTCATCGCCCGCCTGGGCCTCCGCGCGCTGGCGGCAGGGAGCTTGGCGAACCTGATGAGCGCGGCGCTGGCGGGGCTGCTGATCGGCTGATCAGACCAGCGTGATGTGATCGCCGTAACGCGCGATTGTATCGTCACTGGTCAACAGCCGCATCGGCTCGGAGCGCGCCTGCGCCACCAACATCCGGTCGAACGGGTCGCGGTGGATCGGAGGCAGCAGATCGATCGCCGCGGCGTGTTCGGCGGTGACCGGCAGCACGGGAAAGCCCGCCCTCACCAGCAGGTCATGCATTTCCCGACCCGAAACCGGCAAGCGCCCGCGACCATGTTTGATCGCCACCTCCCAGACATTGACGACGCTGGCCGAAACGAGGTTGGCCGGGTCCAACATCAGTTCGAGAGCGCCGACCGAAAGCCGCTCCTGCTCGAACAAGGCCCAGAATGCCAGGTGAGTGTCGAGCAGCAGCCTCAATCGTCCTCGCCCTCGAACAGCCGGGCGATCTCCTCGTTATCGGCGTCGAAGTCATCCGGTAGCTTGTACTTGCCATTGGCGATGCCGAGCCGGAAGCGCGGCTGCGCCGGAACGGGCACCAGCATCGCCGCCGCTTTGCCGTTGCGCGAGATGGTGATCGCCGCCTCCGTCCCGGACTCCACCGCCTCGACCAGGCGCGACAGATTGGTCTTCGCTTGATGCATGTTCACGACCGTCATCGCGCGCCTCTTTAGCTAAGCTAGTCTCATTAGCCGCGGACGAGTGACGATACAAGCAGCTCAGCGTTGCAGCGCCTTGCTGCAGGCGCTGTAATATTGCGGCCAGCGTTGTCCGGCGGGCAGCTTTCCCGCGTCCTTGTCGGCATGGTACTGCGCGGCGCATTGCCCGATGCGGATGCGCGCGCCGGTCTGGGCGGCGCTGGGCTGCGTGGCGGGGGAGGCGCTCGCATCCGCCTTGGGCAGCGTCGCGCGGCAGGCAGAGAGGAACTGCGGCCAGGTCTGCCCGGCGGGGAGCGACCCCGCCGCCTTGGCCGCCTGATATTTCGCCCCGCAGGTCTTCATCGGGTTCTCCGCGCTCGCGGGCACCGCCCCGAGCACGACCAGTCCCGCCATCACCATCCACCTCACGGCGCATTCTCCTCCGCTCTCGCTTCCGCCAACACGACCGCGAACAGGCCGTGTGCGTCCGTCCACTCCTCCACCGGCGTCCACCCGCCCGCGCGCAGCAACAGCCGGGCATCGCGGTCGCCATATTTGTGGCTGTTCTCCGTATGGATCGTCTCGCCCGCCGCCATCGCGAACGCTTGCCCCGCAACCGTGAACGAGAGGTCGCACATCGCCTCCAGGTGCATTTCCACCCGCGCCGCCGCGTCGTTCCACCTCGCCCGGTGGCGTAAGGCCTCGACCGGGATCGTGCCGCCCAACTCGCGATTTATGCGCTCGACAAGGTTGAGGTTGAACGCCGCCGTCACGCCGCCCGCGTCGTCATAAGCGGCGAGCAACCGCTCCACCGGCTTTACCCGGTCCATGCCGATCGCCAGCATCGCCCCCTCGCCCAGCGACCCGCGCATTGCGCGAAGCAGGTCCACCGCCTCGCCCGCGCGCATGTTGCCGATCGTCGAGCCGGGGAAGAAGCCGAGCTTCGCCTCCCCCGCCACTTCGCGCGGTAGCGTCAGCGGGCGCAGGAAATCCGCCTCGACCGGCAGCACCGGCAAGCCCGGGAACGCCGTCGCCAGCGCCGCACTCGACTCGCGCAGGAACGCGCCCGAGATATCGATAGGCACATAGGCGGACGGGGCCACCGCCGCGAGCAGCAGCGGCGTCTTGGCCGAGGAGCCCGACCCGAACTCCACCACCGCGCGCCCGTCGCCGACCCGCGCCGCGATCGCCGGACCCGCCCCGCGAAGGATCGCCGCCTCCGTCCTGGTCGGGTAATATTCGGGTGCCCGCGTGATCGCCTCGAACAGCTCCGACCCGCGCCGGTCGTAGAACCAGCGCGCGGGGATCGCGCGCGGTCGCCTCGCCAGTCCGGCGAGCACATCGGCGAGAAAGCGCGGGTTGGCGGCTTCGGCGTCGGCCACTACAGGTCCCGCGCCAGCCGTACGCCAGTGAACTGCCAGCGTTGGTGAGGGTGGAAGAAATTGCGATAGCTCGCCCGCACATGCCCGCGCGGGGTCGCACACGACCCGCCGCGCAGCACGAACTGACCGCTCATGAACTTGCCGTTATACTCGCCCACTGCGCCCTCGGCGGCGCGGAAGCCGGGATAGGGCCGGTACGCACTCCCGGTCCACTCCCACACATCCCCGAACAGCCCGCCGCCAGGCCGAGGCTCGACCGTGCCTGCCGCGTCCAGCTGGTGCCCGCTGCACGGGTCGGCGTCGGCCGCCGCCGCTTCCCACTCCGCCTCGGTCGGCAGCCTTGCGCCCGCCCATGTCGCATAGGCGTCCGCCTCGTAGAAGCTGAGGTGGGTCACCGGCGCGGCGGGGTCGATCGCGCGCCGCCCGTCGAGCCCGAACCGCGTCCAGCCTTCGCCGTCACGCTCCCAATAGAGCGGGGCCTCCACACCCTGCGCTTGCGCCCAGGCCCAGCCGTCCGACAGCCACCAGCGCGGGTCCTTGTACCCGCCCTCGGCGATGAACGCCGCCCACTCGCCATTCGTCACCGTCCGGTCCGCGAGCGCGTGCGGTGCGAGCCAGCCGGTGTGGCGCGGTCCCTCGCAGTCAAAGGCGAACCCGTCGCCACGGTGCCCGATCTCGACCGCGCCGGTGCGCCCCTGGACCCAGGCGATCGGCCCCGGCACCCCCACCGGCACCTTGCGCTCGGGCGGGTAGAGCGCGGGCTGAAGCGGGTTCTGCGACAGGAGGTGCTTCAGGTCGGTGACGAGCAGCTCCTGATGCTGCTGCTCATGGTGACAGCCAAGCTCTACCAGCGCCAGCGCCTCAGGCGAGAGCCGCGGCAGCGCGTCCGCCAGCGCGGCGTCGACATGCGCCCGGTACCCGCGCACCTCGTCCAGCGTCGGCCGGGTGATCATCCCCCGCCGCGCACGCGAGTGCCGCGCGCCCTCCGCCTCGTAATAGCTGTTGTAGAGGAACGGCCAGCGCTCGTCGTGAAGACGATAGCCCGGGACGTGATCGCGCAGCACGAACGTCTCGAAGAACCAGGTCGTGTGCGCCAGGTGCCATTTCGCGGGCGAGGCATCGTCCATTGACTGCACGGTCGCGTCCGCGTCCGACAAGGGCTCCGCTAGCGCGAGTGTCAGCGCGCGGACATCGCCGAACAGGGTCGCGAGCGCGTGGGGAGCGGAAAGGCTTGCGGCTTGCGCGGACACGGGCGACTCCTGCCTGACCGCACGAGAGTCGGTCTAACCTTTGTTAGCGCGACCCGCCCGGAATCCAAAGCACGTCGCCGCCGTTCGCCTCGTTGACGACACGGCAAGCGACGAACAGCCAGTCGGAGAGCCGGTTGATGTAGGCCAGCGCGGCCGGGCTCGCCTCGCCCATCGCCACCGTCGACCGCTCCGCGCGGCGCGCAATCGCGCGCGCGAGGTGGAGCAATGCCGCGGCCCCGGCGGGCAGGATGAAGCTGGTGAGGGGGGCCAACGCCTCATTCATTGCGTCGATCTCGCGCTCGAGCCGCTCGACCTGCGCGGGCACGATGCGGAGCGCGCCCTCGACCTCGCCGGGCGTGGCGAGGTCCGCGCCAAGGTCGAAAAGGTCGTTCTGAATCCGCGCCAAGGCGGGGGCGAGGTCGCCGACGGTAGCGAGCGCGCAGCCGATCGCGCTGTTCGCCTCATCCACGTCGCCGATCGCCGCGAAGCGCGCGTCCGCCTTGGACAGGCGCGATCCGTCGACCAGCCCGCTCGTCCCCGCGTCGCCGGTGCGGGTGTAGATGCGATTGAGCTTGACCAATTACGTCCGCCCGGCGGCGAACAGGATCACCACCACGATCAGGATCGCGAGTGCCTGAAAGAAGATGCGCATCTGCATCATCCGGTTGGACTTCAGCGCCGCCGCGCTCGGCCCCTCGCCCGAGCGGACCTGCGCCGAGCCCTCCTGCAGGAAACTCACGACGCCGCGCACCAGCGCGACCACGGTGGCGATCATCGCCGCGACGAGAAGGATGGCAAGAAAGGTGTTCATGGGAGTGGATTTAGGGATTTGCCCGCGCGAATCCAGTGGGCAGACGGTCCCGGCGCAAGTCTTCGGCCAGTCCCCGCCCGTCCACGCCCGCCTCGCGCAAGGAGAGCAATGTCGGCGCGCCATGGCGCTTGGCGAGCCGGTTTCCGGTCGCATCGGTGAGCAGCGCGTGATGCCGATACACCGGCGTCGGCAGGTCGAGCAGCGCCTGGAGCAGGCGGTGGACATGCGTCGCGGCGAACAGGTCCCGCCCGCGCACGACATGCGTCACGCCCTGCGCCGCGTCGTCGACCGTGACCGCGAGATGGTAGCTGGCGGGCGCGTCCTTGCGTGCCAGCACCACGTCGCCCGCCGCCTCCGGTGTGGCACGCACCACGCCCGCAATCTCGTCAGGCCAGCTAAGCGGCCCCACCCGCGCGACCGCCGCCGCCACGTCCAGCCGCCAAGCGTGCGGCTCCCGCATCCGCGCCACGCGGTTCGCCGGGCTTAGCGTCCGGCACAGGCCGGGATATACTGCGCCATCGGGCCCATGCGGCGCGCTCAGGCTCCCCGCCACCTCGCGCGCGATGTCGGCGCGGGTGCAGAAGCACGGATACACCAGCTCCGCCGCGCGCAGCCGCTCCAACGCCGCCGCATACAGCGGCAGCCGCTCCGACTGGCGCACCGCCGCGCCCTCCCAGGTCAGGCCCAGCCAGCCGAGGTCCGCCTCGATCGCCTCGATGAACTCGGCCCGGCTCCGCGCGCCGTCGATATCCTCGATCCTGAGCAGGAAACGCCCGCCCTCGTCCCGCGCGCGGTCATGCGCCAGGAGCGCGGAATAGGCATGGCCGAGGTGCAGCCGCCCCGTCGGGCTCGGCGCGAAACGCGTGGTGAGCACGTCTAGTCTCGCGCGAAGATTTCCGTCCAAGGCATCACGAGACCGAGCGAGCGCAGCTCCACGTCGGTTGGCTCGACAAAGGTCTGGTCCGACCACTCGCCCCGCATGGGGCTCTGCAGCAGGCGAACCGTTTCGGAGAGCGGATCGACATAAACGATCGTGTCGATCCCGTCTGTTTGGCGATACTCTTTCAGCTTCACGCCTTCGTCGTCAGCTCGAGTTCCAGGTGAAAACACCTCGATTATGACCCGAGGTGCTTCCAGATGCGTCTCGCTTGCTTCACCAAACTTGCCCCGGTCGGGCGCGCAATCAACGGTAACGTCGGGCATACGGACGGACCAACCGATCGTGCGCACCTTCGCGTCAGAACCATAGAGCCGACATCCAGAGCCCCGCAGCGTCGCGCCCAGCCAGCGCATGAAGTTGGCTTGCACACGGTTATGCTCGCGCGAGCCGCCCGCCATCATGCGGATCACGCCATTATCAAGCTCGGCCTTCATCTCGCCGAAGTCCATGCGAAGGAACTCCTCCGGCGTGATGAAACGGATGTCCGCGTTGGTCGCCATGTCGTCCCCATACCCCTTCCCGCGCCGCCGACCAAGCCGCACGCTGCCTCGTTAA
This sequence comes from uncultured Sphingomonas sp., assembly GCA_964247225.1. GTDB lineage: Bacteria > Pseudomonadota > Alphaproteobacteria > Sphingomonadales > Sphingomonadaceae > Sphingomonas. The sequence continues at coordinate 16,345 of CAXTTU010000021.1, forward strand.
CATAGCTGCCTTGACCAGCGCGCCCTGCCTATGCTGTCATATCTCTGTCATCCCGTCGGGTGAGAGACGAGGGAGCGCACGGCAAGCGGAGACCTGTTCGTGTTCCATCCCGACCTGATCCGGCATCCGGACTCCTGCCCGGCGCTGGTGCTCAATGCGGACTTCACGCCGCTGAGCTATTATCCCCTGAGCGTCTGGCCGTGGCAGACCGCGGTCAAGGCGGTGTTCCTCGACCGCGTCGACATCGTCGCGCAGTACGAGCGCGAGGTGCATTCGCCCACCACCGCGTTCAAGCTGCCCTCGGTGATCGCGCTCAAGCAGTTCGTGAAGCCCTCGCAATTCCCCGCCTTCACGCGCTTCAACCTGTTCCTGCGCGACCGGTTCGCGTGCCAATATTGCGGGCACGGGCGCGACCTGACGTTCGACCACGTCGTCCCGCGCGCGCAGGGCGGGCGCACGACATGGGAGAATGTCGTCACCGCCTGCGCGCCGTGCAATCTGCGCAAAGGCGGCCGCACCCCGAAGCAGGCGCGGATGCCGCTGCCGATGAACCCGATCCGCCCGACCAGCTGGCAGTTGCAGGAGCATGGGCGCAGCTTTCCGCCCAACCACCTCCACGACACCTGGCGCGACTGGCTGTATTGGGACATCGAGCTGGAGGCGTGAGCGGGGCGCCAGTCCTCGGTACGGCGATCCCGATCCTTCGCGTCTATGACTGGGCGGCGGCGCGCGCCTTCTATTGCGATTTCCTTGGTTGACGCGTCGACTGGGAGCATCGCTATTCCCCCGACCTGCCGCTCTACCTGCAGGTCTCGCGCGACGCGATGGTGCTGCACCTGTCGGAGCATCATGGCGACGGAACGCCGGGCACCGCCGTCTGGATCAGGACGGCGAACCCGCGCGCCTTGTTCGCGGAGCTCGCGGCCAAGCAATCGCGGTTCGCGCGGCCCGGGCTGGACGAGGACGCGGCGACGCTGACCGACCCGTTCGGCAACACCCTCCGCTTCGACGGCTCGCGCGGCTGACCCATTTTTGTACCTTTTGGTACGGGACAGCGCGCGCGTGTCGTCTTACATGGCGCGGAAGCGGGAGGCGTATCGATGCGGGTGTGGGTGGTGACGGGGGCGGCGCTGGCGCTGGCGGCGTGCGGGGGGCCGAGCAAGCAGCAGAAAGCCGCCTATGCAGAGGCGGCAAAGCATTTCGTTCCGCCCACCACGACCTCGCGAGCTGAATATGGCGGCATGATCGAGCGGCGCTTTCACCAGCTTGATCGCAATGGCGACCTGTACCTCACCCCCGATGAGCTGCCCACGGAGGACAGCGGTTATATGGCGTTCGACAAGGACGGCGACGGGCGCATCAGTGAGCAGGAATGGAGCCAGGGGATGCTCGCCCGTTTCGACCGCGACGACCTCAACCATGACGGCAGCGTGACGTCCATCGAACACAAGGCGGCGCGCACCGTCCGCGCCGAAGACAAACCGCGCTCCTGACGCGGCGTTATTGACCGCGGCCGCGCCGCAGCGCAGCATCGCGCGCATGGCCACGCTCCCCCCGATCGCCAACAATGCGGACGTCCGCTATCTCGGCAAGCTGCTCGGCGATGTTATCCGCGCCTATGGCGGGGACGAGCTGTTCCGTCGCATCGAATATATCCGCGCCGCGTCGGTCGATCGGCATCGCGGCGTCGATGGCGCGGAGGGCGCGGACCACGGGCTGACGCGGCTCGGGCTCGACGAGACGATCGCGTTCACGCGCGGGTTCATGCTTTTCTCCATGCTCGCCAACCTCGCCGAGGACCGGCAGGGCATCGCCGCCGAGCCGGGCGCGAGCCTTTCCGCCGCCGTCGAGCGGCTGGCGGGCGAGGGCGTCGACCGGGATGCGGTACTCGATCTGCTCGGCCACGCGTTGGTCGCGCCCGTGCTGACTGCGCACCCGACCGAGGTCCGGCGCAAGAGCATCATCGACCACCGCAACCGCATTGCCGCGCTGATGGCGCTGCGCGACCGCGGGTTGGACACCACGCCCGAAGGCGACGCAATCGACGAGGCGATCGAGCGGCAGATCGCGCTCTTATGGCAGACGCGCGTGCTCCGCGCCGAGCGGCTGGGCGTTTCGGACGAGGTGGAGACTGCATTGTCCTACCTCGCCGACGTGTTCCTCCCCGCCCTCCCCGCGCTCTACCAGCGCTGGGACCGGGCGCTGGGCGAGCGCGTTCCCGGCTTCCTCAGGCCCGGCACCTGGATCGGCGGCGACCGCGACGGCAATCCGTTCGTCACAGCCGCCTCACTTACCCACGCGCTCGCGCGGGCCTGCGAGACGGTGCTGGGGCACTACCTCGACGCGGTGCATAAGCTCGGCGGCGAGCTGTCGATCTCCACGCGGGCGACGGAGGTCGACGCGGGCGTGCTCGCGCTGGCCGATGCGAGCGGCGACGATGCGCCCAGCCGCGCGGACGAGCCGTATCGCCGCGCGCTGTCGGGCATCCACGCCCGGCTCGCCGCTACCCATCGCGCGCTGACCGGTCGCGACGCGGCGCGTCCGGGGCGGCTGACCGGTGAACCCTACCCCGACCCGCAAGCGCTCCGCGCCGATCTCGTCACGCTCGCGCGCGGGCTCGGCGGCGACACCCCACTCGCCAGCGGCGGCGCGCTCGGGCGGTTGATCCGTGGCGTGGAGCTATTCGGCTTCCACCTCGCGACGCTCGACCTCAGGCAGAACAGTGCGGTTCACGAGCGCGTCGTCGCCGAGCTGCTCCGCGTAGCCGGGGTCGAGGCGGACTATGCGGCGCTCGCCGAACCGTCGCGCGTCGTGCTGCTCCGCCACGAGATTGCTTCCCCGCGCCCGCTCGTCTCCCCCTTCGCGGCGTATAGCGAGGAGACCGCGTCCGAGCTCGCCATCCTGCGCGCGGCGGCGGACGCGCACCGGCGCTACGGCCCGGCCTGCATCCGCCAATATATCGTGTCGATGGCGAAATCGGTGTCCGACCTGCTCGAGGTCGAGCTGCTGCTGAAAGAGGTGGGCCTCTACCGCCCGAGCGATCCGTCGAGCGCCGCCGTGCAGGCGGTGCCGCTGTTCGAGACGATCGGCGATCTGGAGGCCGCGCCCGCGATCATGCGCGACTGGCTCGCGCTTCCCGAAGCCGCCGCGGTCGCCCGCGCCCGGGCTGCGCAGGAGGTGATGATCGGCTATTCGGATTCGAACAAGGACGGCGGCTATCTCACCTCGA
>CAXTTU010000022.1:0-18690 GCA_964247225.1 uncultured Sphingomonas sp.
CGCGACGCGCGCGGTGCCCTGGCGCGAGATCGGGTCGATCACCGGCGACACCTGCCACACCCGCCCGGCGAAGCTGCGCGTCGAGCCGACGGGCGTGACCGCCGCCGAGGCGCCGACGCGCATTCCCGTGAGATCACTCTCCGCGACCTGCGCGCGCAGCTCCATCTCGCCGCCCTTGGCGAGGCGGAACAGCGTGCCTGTTCCCGCGCTCACCACCTGCCCCGGCTCGACCTGGCGCGTCAGCACCAGCCCCTCTGCAGGCGCGCGCACGTCGAGCCGACCGTTGGACGCCTGTTGCTGCGCGAGCTGCGCCTGCGCGACGCGAACGCGCGCCGCCGCCGCGTCACGGGTCGCGGTCTTGGACTCGATATCCGCGCGCGAGATGAATCCCTTGCTGACCAGCGATTGCGCGCGAGCCAGGTTGGACTGCGCCAGATCCGCGTCCGCCTGCGCGACCCGAATCTGCGCGGACAAGCTGACTGCGGTCTGCGCCTGGACCGAGCGATCGACGGTGGCGAGCACCTGCCCCGCATGGACCCAGTCGCCCGGCTGGACCAGCACCGCCGTCACGCGCCCGCCCTCACCCGCGATGCCGACGGGCATGTCGACGCGCGCCGCGAGCGTCCCCGTCGCGGACACGACGCGGTCAATCGACCGCCGTCCAGGCTGCATCACGCTGACGCTGGGGGCCTGATCGGGCTGCGCGGCGGAGTCGTCGGCCTTTTTGTGGCCAAGGAAGAACCAGGCGAGAAGCGCGAGGATCAGCACCGCGCCCGCGCCGGCGATCCAGCCCCGACGACCGCGCGGCGAGTCCGGCGCGCCCAGCGCCAGCCGATCCTGCCCGATGCCGCCCGACTCGTAATTCATCGCGTCACGATCCCGTCCCGCCCCGTCGCCGGCGCGCTGCCCCCGTCTGATGACGTGTGTTACTGCAATAAAGCACCGCGCGCAAGCGCGATGCGGCCCCCGTTGGCGTCGTGCCCGCTTTCGCGCGCGCGCGCAAGCGGGGCGGGGTGATGTCGCTACGGCGAGGGCTGCTCATAGGAAACGACCGCTCGGGCGATCCCAAGCGGTCGTTTGTCACCCAGCGGCCGTCACGGGAGAGCCGAAGGTCGGTCATGCCCCCGGCATGACCTAAAGGCTGCGGGGCAGCCTTTACCTTCGGCTCCCGTGAGGTCAGACGCGGCGGTGCCGCGCTGGCCGGCCTTGCCGACGTGCGAATTAGCTATGCTAATTCGTCTCGTCGGCTTCGGCTTACCGTACCCGTCCGCGACGGAACAGGTTGACGATCGCGAGCAGGATCACCGCGCCGATGAACGCCTCGACCAGCGCGATCAGCGAGAAGTCGTAATAATTCATGTCGTGGTTGAAGATGAACCCGCCGAGGAACGCGCCCACGATGCCGACGACGATGTTGAGGAACACGCCCTGCTGGGCATCGGTCCGCATGACCATGCTCGCCAGCCAGCCGATCACGCCGCCCAGAATGAGCCAGATGATGAAGTTCATTGCCATACCCCTCCGTTGCGCCCGCTAACGTCCGGGCCAGTGAGGGGAAAGACTCGTTACCCCAAGTTTTTGTTCCGCTCCCGTTTCGGCTCGATGAATCAACTCGGATCAGTATTTCTGCTGCCGCTCGTACAGCGTCTTGTAGTGCTGGATGCGCGTCACCCTCAGGCCGGGCATCCCGGAGCGGTCGATCGCGCGCTGCCAGCCGGCGAACTCCTCCACCGTCAGGCTGTATCGATCGCACACCTCGTCGACCGAGAGCAGCCCGCCATTGACCGCCGCGACCACCTCCGCCTTGCGCCGCACCACCCAGCGCGTGGTGCCCGGTGGCGGCAGCGTGTCCAGCGTCAAGGGCTCGCCGAGCGGGCCGATGACCCTGGCGGGACGGATTTTCTGGTTCTCGATCATACTTGCACCTCACACCGGAGCAGCCGCCCCTGCCCGTCCCGCCTACGCCCGCGTCGTTGAACGCCGCCTAAAATGGCGGGGTAAACGCGGCGTTCACCCGCGCTTCGGTTGCGCGACCGCCACGGGTCGACGCGCATACAAAGCGGGGGCCGAGCAGGCATCGTCATGGCGGATGGCGTTGCAGTCACCCCCGCCGCCTACACGCCCCCGCCTCAAGACGGGGTAAAGCGGCAGGCAACGCTTCGCTAAGACAGGTGAAAGCAGCGCGCGCCCTCGCTATGTGGCGCACCATGACGCACGGTGACTTTCAGCTCGGGCCCGACCCCGCCGCGCGGCGCGTTGTGGTGGCGATGTCGGGCGGGGTCGACAGCTCGGTCGTCGCCGCGCTCGCGCATCGGACCGGCGCGGAGGTGATCGGCGTCACGCTCCAGCTCTACGACCATGGCGAGGCGACCGCGCGACCGGGGGCTTGCTGCGCGGGGCGCGATATCCGGGACGCGCGCGCGGTGTGCGACCGGCTGGGCATCCCGCATTATGTCTTCGATCACGAGAGCAGCTTTCGCCGCACGGTGATCGACCGCTTCGCGGACGAGTACCTTGCCGGGCGCACCCCGATCCCGTGCGTCCAGTGCAACACGGGGCCCAAGTTCACCGACCTGCTCGGCCTCGCGCGCGAGCTTGGCGCGGACGCGCTCGCGACCGGCCATTATGTCCGGCGGGTCGAGAGCGCGGGCGGGGCGGAGCTCCACCGCGCCGCCGACCCCGCGCGCGACCAGAGCTATTTCCTCTACGCGACGACGCAGGCGCAGCTTGAATACCTCCGCTTCCCGCTCGGGGGCCTGCCCAAGCCGCGCGTCCGCGAGCTCGCCGCCGAACTCGGCCTGCCCGTCGCGGCCAAGCCCGATAGCCAGGACATCTGCTTCGTCCCCGACGGCGACTATGCCGGGCTGGTCCGCAAGCTCAGGCCCGAGGCGGACATGCGAGGCGAGATCGTCGACCTGTCAGGCCGTGTGCTCGGCGAGCATCCCGGGCTGATCCACTACACCGTCGGCCAGCGGCGCGGGCTTCAGCTCGGCGGCACGGCGGAGCCGCTCTACGTCGTCCGGCTCGAAGCGCGCGAGCGGCGCGTGGTGGTCGGCCCACGCGCCGCGCTCGGCGTCGCGGCGGCGCGGCTGGAGGGCGTGAACCGGCTCGGACCGCTCGACTGGCCGCTGACTGCCAAGGTCCGCTCAATGGCGAAGCCCGTGCCCGCGCGGCTGGAGGGTGACCGGCTCGTCTTCGCTGCGCCCGAATACGGCGTCGCGCCGGGACAGGCGGCAGTGCTCTATGCGGGCGAGCGTGTGCTCGGCGGCGGCGTCATCGTCGAAACGGAGGCCGCGCTGCTGGCGGCGTGAGCATCACGGCAGCAGGAAGCTGCCCTCGATCACCGTCACGCATTTGCCGCCCAGCACTACCCGGTCGCCTTCCAGACGGCAGTCGAGACGCCCGCCCCGCGCGCTCGCCTGATAGGCGGTGAGCCGGTCGCGGCCCAGCCGCTCGCACCAGTATGGAACGACCACCGCGTGCGCGGAGCCGGTCACCGGGTCCTCGTCGACGCCCGCGCCGGGCGCGAAGGCGCGGCTGATCACCTCCGTGTCCGCTCCCGGCGCGGAGACGATCGTCAGCACGTCGCCCTCCGCCGCCAGCCGCCGGAAGTCGGGAGTGCAGCGCCGCACTTCCGCCTCGCTGTCCATCACCACCAGCCCATAGCGATGCTCGTGCCACAAGGTCCCGACCACGCTCGACAGGCCGAGTGCCTCGACGATCGCGGGTAGCGGCTTGGGGCTGGGCTTCCAGTTCGGCAGCGCGAGTTCGTAGCCAGACTCCGCACGCGCGACGCTCAGCACACCCGCCTTGCGCGTGCGGAATGTCACTCGCTCGCGCGTGGGATCACCGGACAATAGCACATGCCCGCTTGCCAGCGTCGCGTGCCCGCATAGCACCACTTCGGTTGTCGGCGTGAACCAGCGCAGTTCGTGGTCCGCCGCACCGCTCGCGTCGGGGATCAGGAAGGCAGTCTCGGCAAGGTTGTTCTCCGCCGCGATCGACTGCAGCGTCTCGTCCGGGAGCCAAGCATCGAGCGGCATCACCGCCGCCGGATTGCCCGCGAACGGGCGATCCGCGAACGCGTCGACCTGAGTAAAGGAGAGTCTCACAACCGCTTGCCGAACCAGTGCGGCGTCACGTCCGCCTCCACCAGCGGATTGTCGGTGTCGACATGGCCCTCGGGGTCGAGGTGGATCAGCACCTCCACCTTGGGAAAGGCGCGGTTGAGCGCCGCCTCCACGCTCTCCACCACGTCATGCGCGTCCGCGACGCTCATGTCGCGCGCGACCTCCATGTGGAACTGCGCGAACTGGTGGCTGCCCGAGCGGCGGGTGCGGAAGTCGTGGATTCCGCGCAGCCCCGGCTGGCGCGCGGCGACGTCGAGGAAGTGCGCGCGTTGATCCTCCGGCCATTCGCGGTCCATCAGCATGTCGATCGCCTGGCTCGACGCGGAGAATGCCCCGTACGCGAGCCACAAGGCGATGCCGACGCCGAACAGCGGATCCGCCCCGCGCACGCCCAGATACTGGTCGAGCACCAACGCCGCGATCACCGCGACGTTGACGAGCAGGTCCGACTGGTAATGAACATTGTCCGCCATGATCGCGACCGATCCGGTGCGGCGAATGATCCGGCGCTGATAGGCGAGCAGCAGCAGCGTAGCCGCAATCGCGAGCAACGACACGCCGATCCCGAGCGGCGCGTGGTCGTTCACGCCGGCCTCGCCGAACCGCGCCACCGCGCGCCACAGGATCGCGGCGGCGGAGAGGGTGATAAGCGCTACCTGGAACAACGCCGCCAGCGCCTCCGCCTTGCCGTGCCCGAAGCGGTGGTCATGGTCGGCGGGGGTCGCGGCGAGCTTGACGCCGTACAGGGTCACGAGACTCGCGAGCAGGTCGAGCGCGGTGTCGGCGAGCGAGCCGAGCATCGCGATCGAGCCGGTTGCCCAGGCGGCGAAGCCCTTGAGCAGCAGCAGCGCGCTCGCCATGCCCACGCTCGCCAGCGCGGCGCGGACCGCATGCGGGATGACGCGGCGGCGTTCCTCCAGCGTCATGGGTAGAGCAGCCCTTCGGTCCAGCCGCCATTGACGCGCGTGAACAGCCGCCGCTCATGCAGCCGCGCCTCGCGGTCGCGCCAGAACTCGATCCGCTCGGGCGCAACGCGATAGCCGCCCCAATGCGGCGGGCGCGGCACCGGCTGCCCCTCGAACCGCGCGCGCGCGTCGGCCACCCGCGCCTCAAACGTCTCGCGCAGGTCGAGCGGGCGCGACTGGTCGGACGCGCAGGCGCCCAGCTGCGAGTCGCGGCTGCGGCTGGCGAAATAGGCGTCGCTCTCCGCATCGGTCGCGAGGCTGACCGCGCCCTCGACCCGCACCTGCCGCCGCAGCGACTTCCAGTGAAACATCAACGCGGCGTACGGGTTCGCTTCGAGGTCCGCCGCCTTGCGCCCCTCGCGGTTGGTATAGAACACGAAGCCGCGCTCATCGTGCCCCTTGAGCAGCACCATCCGCAGCGACGGTCGCCCGCGCGCGTCGGCGGTGGCGAGCGCCATCGCGTTCGGGTCGTTGGGCTCGCTTGCCTTTGCCTCGGCATACCAGGCGTCGAACAGGGCCAGGGGGTCGTCCATGAATCCGCTTTACTTGCATTCCCCGCGCGGGACAAACTGCGTCCCCAAGCGAACGGAACGAGTCCGCATGTCGCGGTTTGAATCGCTCTCGCAACGAAGGTGGGCAGATGGCGGCGCGCGCATATTGGCAGGGGCAGATCAGGCTGGCGCTGGTGTCGATCCCCGTCGAGATCTACACCGCTACCAAGTCGGGCGCGGCGATCAGCTTCAAGCAAATCCATGAGCCGACCGGCAAGCCGATCCATTATGAAAAAGTGGTGACGGGCGTCGGCCCGGTCGACCCGGAAGAGATCGTCAAGGGCTATGAGTATCAGAAGGGCGAGTTCGTCCTGCTCGACCAGGACGAGATCGACGCGGTCAAGCTCGAGTCGAAGAAGACGCTGGAGCTGACGCAGTTCGTCGATGCGAGCGAGATCGACGTGCTCTATTACGAGAAGCCGTATTTCGTCGTACCCGCGGATGACCTCGCCGAGGAAGCGTTCATCGTGCTGCGCGAGGCGCTGCGCAAGGCGAAGAAGGTCGGGCTCGGCCAGCTAGCGCTTCGCGGGCGTGAATATGTCGTGAGCCTCAAGCCGTGCGGGCGCGGGATGGTGCTGGAGACGTTGCGCTACGCGGACGAGGTGCACAAGGCGCAAGGCTATTTCCGCGACATCGCCGATGACAAGCCCGACCCCGAACTGCTCGATCTCGCTACCGCGCTAATCGACAAAAAGACCGCGCCGTTCCACCCGGACGAATATCATGACCGCTATGTCGATGCGCTGAGAAGGCTGGTGGAGGAAAAGCGCCAGGCCAAGGGCGGCAAGGTGATCGAGGAGGCGGAGGACAAGCCGTCGCGGGCGTCGAACGTCGTCGACCTGATGGCGGCGCTGAAGAAGTCGATGGAGCGGGGCGCGGCGGCGGCTCCGGCGGAAGACGCGCCCGCCTCTGCCCCCAAGCGCAAGGCGAAGGCGCCCGAGCCCGCCAATGAGGACACGCCCGTCCCGGCCAAGAGGCCCGCGCGCAAGGCCGCCGCCAAGCCCAAGGTGGAAGAGCCCGCGCCCGCCGCTCCCGCGCGCAAACCGGCGGCGCGCAAGCGTGCGTGACTCGCCCGTGACCGCGACCGACCCGCTCGCCCGCTACAACGCCAAGCGCGATTTCGCGAAAACGGCCGAACCCGCGGGCACGCTCGCGCCCGGCAACGGTAACCGCTTCATCGTCCAGAAGCACGACGCCACCCGCCTCCACTGGGATTTCCGGCTGGAGGTGGATGGCGTGCTCAAGAGCTGGGCCGTCACGCGCGGGCCCAGCCTCGACCCTGACGAGAAACGGCTGGCGGTGCGGACGGAGGACCACCCGCTGTCCTATGCCGAGTTCGAAGGGACGATCCCCAAGGGTGAATATGGCGGCGGCACGGTGATGCTGTGGGACGTGGGGACGTGGGCGCCTATCAAGGGCAAGTCGGCGAAGGATCTGGAACAGGGGCACCTTCACTTCGTCCTCGACGGCGAGCGGATGCGTGGCGAGTGGATGCTGATTCGCTTGAAGCCGCGGGGCAAGGGGCGCGCGGAGAACTGGCTACTGCGCAAGGTGGGCGACGCGGAGGCGGGCGGCACCGACACGCTGGTCGAGACCGCGCTGACCAGCGTCAAGACCGGTCGCACGATGGAGGAGATCGCGGCGGGTGCCGTGGCGAAGCTGATGAAGGCCGCCCCGCCTACCCCGAAACGGCGAGCGTCGAACAAGGCGGCCTTGCCCCCCTTCCTCGAACCCCAGCTTTGCACGCTCGTCGACGCCGTCCCCGCCGGCTCCGCCTGGCTGCACGAGGTGAAGTATGACGGCTACCGCGCTTTGATCGCGGTCGCGGGCGGCAAGGCGAAGGTCTATACCCGCACCGGGCTCGACTGGACCGACAAGTTCCCCGGCGTCGCGCAAGCCTGCGCCGCGCTGCCTGTCGACACCGCGCTGATCGACGGCGAGATCGTCGCGTTCAGGGACGGCAAGCCCGACTTCTCGACGCTCAAGGACGCGATCGGCGCGGGCGGCGAGATGACGCTGTTCGCGTTCGACCTGCTCCAGCATGACGGCGAGGATCTGACCGGGCTCGCCACCCTTGCGCGCAAGGAGCGGCTCCGCCCGCTTGTCCCTGGCACCGATCCGCGCCTGCTCTATGCCGAGCACATCGTCGGCTCGGGCGAGCAGCTGTTCACCGCCATGTGCCGCGAGGGCTATGAAGGCGTGGTCTCCAAGCGCGCGGACGCGCCGTACCGGTCGGGGCGGACCAAGAGCTGGCTCAAGACCAAATGCACCCACCGGCAGGAGTTCGTGATCGTCGGCTGGACGCCGTCGGACAAGTCGCGCGGGTTCAAGTCGCTGTTGCTCGGCGTGTACCGCGACGGTGCGCTCGCCTATGCGGGCAAGGTCGGCACCGGCTTCGACGCCGCCGCGATGACCGACCTGCGCGAGCGGCTCGACGCGCTCGCCCGCGACGAGGCGACGGTGAAAGCGCCCCGCGCGATGGTGCGGGGAGCGCGCTGGGTCCGGCCCGAGCTGGTCGCGGAGGTCGCCTATGCCGAGGTGACGCCCGACAATGTCCTGCGCCATGCGAGTTTCCTGGGGTTGCGCGAGGACAAGCGCGCGAGCGAGGTCGTGCTCGAGCGCGAGGAGCCGGTCGCCGCCGCGACGAGCGCCCCCGTCGTCAGTGTAAAGGTGAGCAACCGCGACCGGGTGATCTTCCCCGAATCGACCGTCACCAAGGGCGAGCTGGCCAACTATTACGCGCTCGTGTCGCCCGTCATGCTCCCCTGGGCAGGCGACCGGCCCGTCAGCCTGGTCCGTTGCCCGCAGGGGCGCGGCAAGCAATGCTTCTTCCAGAAGCACGACGCGGGCTCGTTTGGCGAACAGGTGCATCAGGTGCCGATCCCTGAGAAGGACGGGTCGACCGAAAACTATCTGTACGTCGACAGCGCCGACGAGCTGGTCGCCTGCGTGCAGATGGGGACGATCGAGTTCCACGGCTGGGGCAGCCGCGTCGACCCGCTCGAGAAACCCGACCGGATGGTGTTCGACCTCGACCCCGACGAGGGGCTGGGCTTCGCGGAAACCAAGCGCGCAGCGGAGTTCATCCGCGATCAGCTCGCCGAACTGGGGCTGGCGAGCTTCCCGCTGCTGTCGGGGGGCAAGGGGGTGCATGTCGTGGTGCCGCTCACCCCGCGCGCGGAATGGCCGCAGGTGCGCGACTTCGCCGAGCGGTTCGCGCGCGCGCTGGCGCAGGCGGAGCCCGAGCGCTTCGTCGCGGTGATGACCAAGGCAAAGCGGGTCGGCCGCATCTTCATCGATTACCTCCGCAACCAGCGCGGCGCGACCGCGATCATGCCCTATGCCGCGCGGGCGCGCGCGGGCGCGCCGGTCGCCGCGCCGGTGTCGTGGACCGAGCTACGCGACCTCGACACCGCCGCCCGATGGACCGTGCGCGACGGCGCGGAGCTCCTCGCGCGGGCGAGCGGGCGCGGGTTGCAGGGGTGGTGCGTGGCGGATCAGGTGCTGCCGGACCTGTGACCCTTCTCCCCTCTCCCCATTGGGGAGAGGGAGGGAGCCGACGTAGTCGGCGGAAGGGAGAGGGGGAGTTAGGATGCGCCCGGACAGCGTATCCTTACTCCCCCTCTCCCCGACCCTCTCCCCAAGGGGAGAGGGAGAAGGGGTTGCGCGTTCCAGGTTAATCGTGAACCGTTTTCCAGTGGCGACTTTGGCTTCTCCTCCCCTGTCCCAGGCCGACCGCTGGCTTGCCGAGTATCGCGCCGCTGCGCCGCCCGGCGATGTGGTGGACGACGCGCGTGCCTGGGCCGAGGCGTTTGCGGAGCTCGCCGCCGGTGGCGACCTCTCTCATTCACGCGAACGGGTCGCGCGGCAGGCCGCCGACATCGGCACCGGCTTCCGCGTGGTCGGCGAGGAAGCCGAACGCCCTTGGCCGGTAAGCCCCGTACCGCTGCTGATCGACGCGGACGAGTGGGCGCATGTCGCCGCCGGCGTCGCTGAGCGCGCAGCGCTGCTCGAAGCGATCCTCGCCGACCTGTACGGCCCCGCGCGCCTCGTCGCCGAGGGCCGCGTTCCCGCCGCACTGGTGACGGGTAGCCCCTATTACCTCCGCAGCATGGCCGGGCTCATCCCCCCCGGCGGGCATCACCTCCACCATATCGCGGTCGACCTCGCGCGCGGGCCGGATGGCGAGTGGCGGGTGCTCGCCGACCATCTGCGCGCGCCCGTCGGCGCGGGCTATGCGCTGGAGAACCGGCTGGCGGTCAGCCGCGCGCTGGGCGGGTTGCAGGCGCGGCTCAACATTCAGCGCCACGCGCCCTTCTTCGCCGCCTTGCGCGACGGGCTTGCCGCCAGCTGTCGCCGAACCGACCCGCGCATCGCGCTGCTCACCCCCGGGCGCTTCAACCCCAGCTATGCCGAGCAGGCGCATCTTGCGCGCTATCTCGGTTTTTTGCTCGTCGAGGGCGCGGACCTGGCGGTGCTCGACGGCAAGCTATTCGTCCGCACGATCGGCGGGCTGAAGCGCGTCGACGCCTTGTGGCGGCGGGTCGACCCGCGGCTGCTCGACCCGCTGGCGTTCGACACGCATTCGCGGATCGGCGTGCCGGGGCTGATCGACGCGTACGCCGCGGGCGAGGTGGTGATCGCCAACGCGCCGGGCGCGGGCGTGCTGGAGGCCCCCGCCTGGTCCGCGTTTCTTCCCCGCCTAGCCGAGCAGCTGACGGGCGCGCCGCTGCGTCTCCCCAACATCGCGACCTGGTGGTGCGGGCAGGCGGGCGCGCGCGCGGCGGTGGAGGCGCGGCTGGGCGAGCTGCTGATCGCCCCCGCGTTCGGCGCACGCCCGCTCGGCCTGCCGGACGGCGCGGTCGCGGGCGCGGCGCTTGCCGGAGAGGCGCGCGAGATGCTGCTCGAAGACCTCGCCCGGCGACCGCAGGATTATGTCGGGCAGGAGCTGGTGCGGCTGTCGACGATGCCCGTCGTGATCGGCGACGCGCTCGTCCCGCGCCCCTTCACCCTGCGCGTGTTCGCCGCGCGCGACGGCGCGGGGGCTTGGCGCGTCCTGCCCGGCGGCTTCGCGCGGATCGGAGAACACCCGGAGACGCTGGCGACGGTGATGGGCGATGGCGTCTGGTCTGCCGATGTTTGCGTGTACGGGCGTGAGGCGGTGAAGCCCATGTCGCTGCTACCCGCGCCCGACTCGCTCCAGGTCCGCCGCAATCCGGGAACGCTGCCAAGTCGGGTGGCGGACAATTTCTACTGGCTCGGGCGCTATCTGGAGCGGGGCGAAACGCTGCTCGGGGTCGTGCGGGTAATGCTCGGCACGTCGATCGACGCCGACGCGGGAAGCGCGCTTGCCCCCGCGACGGTCGAGAAGCTGGTCGCGCTGCTCGTCGTGGGCGGCGCGGCCTCATCGCCGCCCTCCTACGGACGCGCCGACCTCCTCGACGTCGCGCGCGCCGCGATCGAGTCGCCCGACCATCACTCGGTTGCCGCGATCAACGTGCTCGCCCGCGCGATCGGCGAGGGCGCGCGCGATCGTTTGTCGGCGGACACGGTGCGGCTGCTCGAAGCGCCGCTGCCCCGCCACCCCGACCTGCTTGAACGCGCGGGTGCGTTGCAGCGGCGCTATGCGGCGCTGGCCGGCTTGTCCGCCGAGCATATGGGGCGCACCGCCGCGTGGCGGTTTCTCGACCTCGGGCGCAGGATCGAGCGCGCGCTGGGCGTGGTCCGCGCCGTCCGCGCGTTCGGGCTGGCGGGGGCGTCACCCGACGATCTTTCCACGCTGCTCGACCTGTCCGATTCGCAGATCAGCTATCGCCAGCGTTACCTGACCGGTATTGCGCGGGTGCCGGTGGTGGACCTCGTCGCGCTCGATCCCGACAATCCGCGCGCGCTGGCCTATCAGACCGAGCGCATCTGCACCCACCTGCGCACGCTGCCCGTGCTCGGCGACGACGGCATGGCCGAGCCGCAACAGGCGGCGGGGTACGCGGTCGCGGCGGCGGTGTCGACGGGATCGGCGGCAACGCTAGATGCGGCGCTGCTGTGGGATGTCGAGCGACGGCTGTTCGCATTATCCGACCTCGTCGCGCGCCGATATTTTCTCCAAGGCGCGGAGCCGTTGCGCGCCAGTGGGCTCACTCTAGCTTAGGCCCATGATCTACGACATCGTCCACGTCACCCGCTTCGACTATGCCGCGCCCGTTGCGTTCGCGCGCTGTAACCTCAGGTTGGAGCCGATCGATTGGCCGGGGCAGCGGGTGGAGGAGCACGCGCTGCACATCTCGCCCTCGGGCCGGTGCCATCCGGCGCTGGCGGAGGCGGGGCTGGCGCATGTCACGCGGATCGTCGTCGAGGAGCCGGTGCGCCACCTCGTCATTGAGAGCACCTCGCGCGTCCGCGTCGACCGGCCCGTGCCGATGCCAGGGCCCGACGATCCGACGCTGGGGCAGGTGGCGGAGTGGGCGCGGGCGAGCCTCGACGCCTCGCCCGCCGGGCCCGCGGCCTATCTCTATCCCTCGCCGCTGATCCCGCTCGACGCGGAGATCGCGGACTGGTGTGCGCCCGACCTCTCGCCCGACGCCCCCGCGTTGGAAGCAGGGATCGCGCTCGCGCGGCGTATCCAGCGTGAGTTCCTGTTCGACCCCACCGCGACGTTGGTCGACACACCGCCGCGCGAGGCGTTCCGGGCGCGCAAGGGCGTTTGTCAGGACTTTGCGCAGATCATGATCACCGGGCTGCGCGCCGCCGGGCTGCCCGCCGCCTATGCGTCGGGATACATCCGCACTTTGCCCCCGCCCGGTCAGGAACGCCTGGTCGGCGCGGATGCGACCCACGCCTGGGTGCTGCTATGGTGCGGGCCCGCGCAGGGCTGGGTCGGGCTCGATCCCACCAACGGCATCTGGATGGCGGGCGACCATGTCGTGATGGCGATCGGCCGCGACTATGCCGAGATCGCGCCGGTCGATGGCGTGGTGCTCGGCTCGGGCGCGCAGCGGATGGAGGTGTCCGTCGACGTGAAGCCGGTCGACAGCACCACCTAGTAGAATCCTATTCCGCCACCTTCGCCCCGGTCGCGGCGTTCTCGTTGCCCTCGCTCGGGTCGCCCGTCGCGCCGGGGCCGGAATAGGCGATATGCGTCTGCCCGCCATGGCCCATGAAGCCGCTATTGCTGCCCTCCGACCCGGTCTGCGGGTTGGGATAGGCCGCGCCGCTGCTCTCGCTGCCGCCGTGCTTGCCGCTGGGATGGTCGATACCGGTGTTCTCGCCCTTGTGCCCGTCATTGCCGGGCATCGCCTGATTGGGTTGGGTGTCGCTCACGAGATGATCTCCTTGTGATGCCCCAACGAACGAAACCCGCCGCGCGTTCATTGCCCCAGGCGCAAAAGCGTCCCACATGGCTGATACACATCGATCAACCGGGGTACCGATGGCAGACCCATATCAGTTGCTGGGCGTCGAGCGGACCGCCGACGACGCCGCGATCAAGAAGGCGTACCGCAAGCTCGCGAAGGAGCTTCACCCGGACCGCAACAAGGACAACCCAAAGGCGTCCGAGCGGTTCAGCAAGGTGACGAACGCGTACGATCTCCTGTCCGACCACGACAAGCGCGCGCGCTTCGACCGCGGCGAGATCGACGGCGACGGCAACCCGGCTGCGCCGTTCGGCTTCGGCGGCGGCGGTCCGGGCGCGCGACCAGGCGGCTTCCGCCCCGGCGCGGGCGGGCAATCCTTCGAGTTCGGCGGCGAGAATGTCGACGTCAGCGACCTATTCGAGAACCTGTTCAGCGGCGGCGGCGCACAGCGGCCCGGCGGCGCAGGCGGGTTCTCAGGCGGGTTCGGCGGGTTCGGTCGTCGCCCGCAGCCCAAGGGCGCGAACATCGCCTATAGCCTCCGTGTACCCTTCACCGACGCCGCGACGCAGGCTCCGCAGCGGATCACGCTCGGCGATGGTTCGGCGGTCGACCTGAAGCTCCCCGCCGGGGTCGAGACGGGCACGCAGATGCGGCTCGCGGGCAAGGGCGAGCCGGGTCCGGGCGGCGTGGGCGACGCGCTGATCACCATCGAGGTCTCACCGCACCGCTTCTTCACCCGCGACGGCGACGACATCCGCCTCGAGCTGCCGATCACGCTCGCCGAGGCGGTGCTCGGCGGCAAGGTGCGCGCGCCCACCGTCGAGAACGCGGTGATGCTGACCGTACCCAAGGGCGCGACCTCCGGCCGGACGCTGCGCCTCAAGGGCAAGGGGTTCAGCAAGAAGGGTGGCGGGCGCGGCGATCAGCTGGTGACGCTGATAGTCGACTTGCCTGCCGACGACGCCGAGCTGACCCGTTTCGTGGAAGGCTGGTCGGGCGCGGGCGGGAACCCGCGCGCGTCGCTGGGCGTCTGACGCCCCGCGTGAGCAAGGTTTCCGCCCAGGACGCGACCGGCAGCGCCCCCGCCCTCACCCCGGAGGCGCGCGCGGCGCAACCGGGCCGCTTCACCCGCGAACTCGGGCGGCTTGGCCCGGGCAGCCGCTTTTTCGAGGTGCTCAAGCGCGCGGGGCTTGGCGTGTTCAACGACGGGTTCATCCATGCGGGCAACCTCGCCTATCTCGCGCTGATGACGCTGTTCCCATTCTTCATCACCGCGGCCGCGGTGCTGTCGCTGTTGGGGCAGAGCGCCGAGACGCAGCGCGCGGTGGAGGGCTTCCTGCGCTACATGCCGCCCGACGTCTCCAAGCTGCTGCAGAAACCGATCGCGGACGTGCTCGCCGCGCGGACGGGCAACCTCCTGTGGCTCGGCGGACTGGTTGGCTTGTGGACGGTGAGCGGGTTCGTGGAAACGATCCGCGACATCTTTCGCCGCGCTTATGGCACCAAGAGCTCCGCCCCGTTCTGGCGGACGCGGCTCACTTCGTCCGGCGTAGTGATCGGGTCGGTCGTTGTAGCGATGCTGTCCTTCCTCGCGCAGGGTGTGATGACCGCCGCCGAGCAGTTCATCTATCGTTTGCTCCCCTGGGCGGAACATCTCGCGGGTTGGATCGGCCTGTCGCGGCTGATCCCGGCGGCGCTGATGTTCGGCGCGCTGTATGTGCTGTTCTTCGCGGTGACCCCGTCCAAATATCGCCACACCAGCAGCCGCAAATGGCCGGGCGCGCTGTTCACCACCGCCTGGTGGGTGGGGATGACGGCGCTGCTCCCGCTCGTGCTGTCGGGGCTCGGCGGGTACGACCTCACCTATGGCAGCCTCGCGGGCGTGGTGGTGATGCTGTTGTTCTTCTACGTCATCGGGCTTGGCTTTGTGTTCGGTGCGCATCTCAACGCGGCGCTGGCGGAACCCGCGCAAGCGGCGCTAGAGGGGGGGGAAGCCGCACAGGCGGCCGAGGCTCAGGCGGCGGGGACAGCGTGAACGGGTTGATGGCGGGAAAGCGGGGCCTGATCATGGGCGTCGCGAACGACAAGTCGCTGGCGTGGGGTATCGCCAAGCAGCTGAGCGAAGCGGGCGCTGAACTCGCCTTCTCCTATCAGGGCGAGGCTTTGGAGAAGCGCGTACGACCGCTGGCGGCGTCGCTTGGCGATGTGCGACTGATCGAATGCGACGTGTCGGACATGGCCGCGCTCGACGCAGCGTTCGCGCGCCTTGGCGAGGCGTGGCCGACGCTCGACTTCGTCGTCCACGCGATCGGCTTTTCGGACAAGAACGAGCTGCGCGGCAAGTTCGTCGATACTAGCCTCGGTAACTTCCTCCAGACCATGAACATCAGTGCCTACAGCTTCGTCGCGGTGGCGAAGCGAGCGCGCGTGATGATGCCCGATGGCGGCGCGCTGCTGACGCTGACCTATTACGGCGCGGAGAAGGTAGTCCCGCACTACAACGTCATGGGTGTCGCCAAGGCGGCGCTGGAGGCGAGCGTCAAATACCTCGCGATGGACCTTGGCCCCGAGCGCATCCGCGTTAATGCGATCAGCGCCGGCCCGATCAAGACGCTGGCAGCGAGCGGGATCGGCGATTTCCGCTACATCCTGAAATGGAACGAGCTCAACTCCCCCATGCGCCGTAACGTGACGATCGAGGATGTCGGCGGCGCGGGGCTGTACCTCCTGTCCGACCTCGCGAGCGGGGTGACGGGCGAGGTCCACCATGTCGACGCGGGCTACAACGTCATCGGCATGAAGGCGGAGGACGCACCGGACATTGCGCTGGCGTAAGAGCGGTGCCGGTTATCTTTCGCGAGCGCGGCTTCCGCTTTCACTTCTACTCGTTCGAGGGCAGTCCCCGCGAGCCGATCCACGTCCATGCGGCACGGCCGGGCGGAGAGGCGAAGCTCTGGCTGTACCCGGAGGTCCGTCTAGCTTATAACCGGCGGCTCACGCCCCGCGAGTTGCGGGAGGTGGAGGAGATCGCCGCGACGCGGCGCGAGGAGTTTGCGAATGCTTGGAACGCATTCTTCGCCGGAACCGACAGCGGTCAAGTTTGACGAAGACTCGATGTGGGTGACGCTGGAGGACGGCAGGACGGTGGGCGTGCCGATTGCTTGGTTTCCGCGTCTGCTCAAGGGAACCCCTGAGGCACGCAACGATTTCTGGCTGTCTCCGTCAGGCATTCATTGGGACGAGCTCGATGAGGATATCGCGGTCGCCACGCTGTTAAGGGAGCGTTTCCAAGCCGCCCCTTCCGCGCGAGCGGCGTGAGCCTTAACTCCTTCGGCCACGCCTTCCGCTTCACCACCTGGGGCGAAAGCCACGGTCCTGCGATCGGGGCGGTGGTGGACGGGTGTCCTCCCGGCATCGCGCTGTCCGAGAGCGACATCCAGCCCTGGCTGGACAAGCGCCGCCCGGGCACCTCGCGCTTCACCACGCAGCGGCGCGAGCCGGACGAAGTGCGCATCCTGTCGGGCGCGTACGAAGGGCGCACGACCGGCACGCCGATCAGCCTCCTGATCGAGAATGTCGACCAGCGCTCGAAGGATTACTCGGAGGTCGCGCGCGCGTACCGGCCCGGTCATGCCGACTACGCCTATGACGCAAAGTACGGCTTTCGCGATCCGCGCGGCGGTGGGCGGTCTTCGGCGCGCGAGACGGCGGCGCGGGTCGCGGCGGGGGCGGTCGCGCGATTGGTCATCCCGCAAGTCCGTATCCGCGCGTGGGTGGAGGCGATCGGCGGCGACGCGGTCGACCCCGCGCGGTTCGACTTGGGTGAGATCGACCGCAACCCGTTCTTCTGCCCCGACCCGCAAGCCGCCGCGCGCTGGGAGGCGGCGGTCGACGCCGCCCGCAAGGCAGGCTCCTCGCTTGGCGCGGTAGTCGCGTGCGAGGCGAGCGGGGTGCCCGCGGGCTGGGGCGCGCCGCTCTACGCCAAGCTCGATGCCGAACTCGCGCACGCCTGTATGGGCATCAACGCGGTCAAGGGCGTCGAGATCGGCGACGGGTTCGCCGCCGCCGCGCTGACGGGCGAGGCGAATGCGGATGCGATGCGACCGGGCGAGCACGGCCCCGAGTTCCTGTCCAACCATGCGGGCGGCATCGCGGGCGGCATCTCCACCGGCCAGCCGATCCGCCTGCGGGTCGCGTTCAAGCCGACCAGCTCGATCCTGACCTCGGTCGAGACGGTCACCCGCGGCGGCGAGGCCACGACGCTCGCCACCAAGGGGCGGCATGATCCATGTGTAGGGATCCGCGGCGTGCCCGTCGTCGAGGCGATGGTGGCGCTGGTGCTCGCCGATCAGATGATGCTGCACCGCGCCCAATCGGGCTGACAAGTCGGAACGTAATGGTTCCGCCAGCTGTTGGGGCCTGACTTGAGCAGGAGACAGATGATGCGTAGTTTCAAGATCTTGGCGCTTGGCGCGCTGGCGGTCCCCGCCCTCGCCATGGCGCAGACCGGCTCGACCGGTTCGGGCGGCAGCATGGGCGGTTCCGGCGGCAGCATGGGCAGCGGCCAGACCACCGGCACCGGCACCGGCTCAATGGGCAGCGGCCAGTCCGGCAGCGGCTCGATGGGTACCGACTCCACGATGGGCTCGGGCACCCAGTCGAGCATGGGCTCGTCCACCGGCACCTCGACGCGCAGCGCGCGCTCGCACCGTAGTTCGCGGTCGCACCGCGGGTCGAGCTCGGGCTCGATGTCGTCGGGTTCGGGCAGCATGTCGGGCTCGGGCTCGATGTCGGGCGGCTCGACCTCGGGCAGCAGCGATGGCTCGATGAGCGGCTCGTCGGGCACCAGCATGGGTAGCCAGGGCGCGGGCGGTACCGGCAGCACCGCGACCGGCAGCGGCACGGGCGCGGGCACTGCTCCCCCGCAATGACGTAAAGCGGCCCGGCGGCGGTTTACCCACCGCCGCCGGACCGTCTCAATCCACGAATGGGTCGCGGACCAGGATTGTGTCCGCGCGCTCGGGGCTGGTCGACACCAGCGCCACCGGGCAGCGAATCAACTCCTCGACCCGGCGGATGTACTTGATCGCCTGTGCGGGCAGGTCTGCCCAGCTGCGCGCGCCCGCGGTCGAGCCTTCCCAGCCCTCGACCACTTCATAGACCGGCTCCACCCGCGCCTGATCCGCCGCATGGGCGGGGAAATAGTCGAGCGTCTCGCCGCCGAGCCGATAGCCGGTGCAGATCCGCACATCGTCGAAGCCGTCGAGCACGTCGAGCTTGGTGAGCGCGATCCCCGTGATCCCCGCCACCGCCGCCGACTGGCGGACCAGCACCGCGTCGAACCAGCCGCAGCGCCGCTTCCTCCCCGTCACCGTCCCGAACTCGTTGCCGCGCACGCCGAGCCGCTCGCCCGTGTCGTCGGTGAGCTCGGTCGGAAACGGGCCGGAACCGACGCGGGTCGTATAAGCCTTGGCGATACCGAGCACGAAACCGACCCCGCTCGGCCCCAGCCCGGAGCCCGAAGCCGCCGTCCCCGCCACCGTGTTCGACGAGGTGACGAACGGATAGGTCCCGTGGTCGATGTCGAGCAGCACGCCCTGCGCGCCCTCGAACAGGATACGCTTGCCGCGCGCCTTCGCCTCGTTGAGGTCGCGCCACACCGGCCGCGCATAGGGGAGCACGAACCCGGCGA
>CAXTTU010000023.1:0-18642 GCA_964247225.1 uncultured Sphingomonas sp.
GTGCTGACCCTGCTGGTCGATTGGGTGGAGGGCGACGCGCGCACCCCCGCCATCGCCCGCGACGCGGCCTGAGGCGCGGGCGATGCGCCACGGCATGTCGGTCGATGTCGAGGACTGGTTTCAAGTCGGCGCGTTCGAGCGGGTGATCGACCGGCGCGACTGGGACACGCTGCCCTCGCGAGTCGAGCGCAACACCGACGCGGTGTTGGAGCTGTTCGCGGCGGCGGGGGTCAGCGCGACATTCTTCACGCTGGGTTGGGTGGCGCAGCGCTTCCCCGCGCTGATGCGGCGCGTCGTCGCGGCGGGGCATGAGCTTGCCAGCCACGGCTGGGACCACGCCCGCGTCCACACCATGACGGCGGCGGAGTTCCGGGCGGACCTGAGCCGTGCGCGGCAAGTGCTTGAGGATGCAGGCGGCGTAGCGGTCACGGGCTATCGCGCGCCGAGCTTCTCGATCGACGCGCGCACGCCCTGGGCGCATGTCGAGCTGGCCGAGGCGGGTTACATTTACTCATCCAGCGTCGCGCCGCTTCGGCACGACCATTATGGCTGGCCCGAGTCGCCGCGCTGGGCATGGCAGCCGCTCGCCGATGCAGCGCTGGTCGAGCTGCCGGTGTCGGTGGCCGCGTTCGGGCGGCGACGCGTGGCGACGGGCGGCGGCTTCTTCCGCCTGCTCCCCGCCGCGCTGACCGGCCACGCGATCGCGCAGGCGGAGCGGGCGAGCCGCCCCGCGATGTTCTATTTCCACCCCTGGGAGATCGATCCCGGCCAGCCGCGCGTCGCCGACGCACCGCTCCGGTCGAAGCTGCGGCATTACAGCCGCTTGGGCGCGATGGCTCCCAAGCTGACAAAGCTGTTGAGCCGCCATGAGTGGGGCCGCGTTGATGCGCTTGCGGGGATGGAGGCGGCGCGGCTGGGTGTGGTTGCGCCGGCACCGGCGCGGGCGGTCGCGGCATGACCATACACACGGCACTTTCTGTCATGTTCCGCGAAGCCGACTTGCGCGACTCGCGCGAGCGGGCGCGGGTCGACGCGTTCGTGCGCGCGGCTCCCGAAGCGACGCCGTTCCACCTCACCGCCTGGACCTGCGCCGTCGAGCGCGGGACGGGGCAGCGCGGGCATGTGCTGCTTGCCGAGCGTGGCGGCGCGCTGGTCGGTATGCTCCCGCTCACCGCGATCCGCTCGCGCCTGTTCGGGCGAGCGCTGGTGTCCGCCGGTTTCGGCGTCGGCGGTGGCATCCTCGCCGGGACGGAAGCGGCGGCGACCGCACTTGGGGAGGCCGCATGGGCGCTCGCCGAACGGCTCGGGTGCGCCTCGGCGGAGTTGCGCGGCGGTCCCGCGCCGGAAGGCTGGAGCGTGGACGATGCCACCTATCTCGGCTTCTCCCGTCCGCTCGCGCCGTCGGAAGAAGCTGATCTCGCGGCGATCCCGCGCAAGCAGCGCGCCGAGGTGCGCAAGGCGCTCGCCGCCAATCTTCAGGTCGCGACCGGCACGGGCGCGGCGATGCTGGCGGAGCACCATGCGGTGTACGCCGAGTCGGTCCGCAATCTCGGCACCCCCGTCTTCCCCGCCCGCCTGTTCCGCGAGGTCGCGGCTGCGTTCGGGCCGGAAGCCGATGTGCTCACCGTCCGCCACGACGGCGTGGCGGTCGCGAGCGTGTTGAGCCTCTACTTCGGCGGCACCGTGTACCCCTATTGGGGCGGCGGAACCGAGGTCGCGCGGGCGTTGCGGGCCAATGATCGCATGTATTTCGCGCTCATGTCTCATGCGCGGTCGAAAGGGTGCGAGCGTTTCGACTTCGGCCGGTCCAAGGCGGGAACGGGGGCGGCGGCGTTCAAGAAGAACTGGGGGTTCGCGCCCGTCCCGCTCGCTTATGCCAAGCGGACCCGCGACGGCGCGGGCGCGCGCGAGGTGAACCCGCTCAACCCGAAATACGCGGCGATGGTCGCGGCGTGGAAGCGGCTGCCGCTGCCGGTCGCCAACCTCATCGGGCCGATGATCAGCCGTGGGCTCGGCTGATGGATATCCTGTTCCTCGCGCATCGGGTGCCGTTCCCGCCCGATCGCGGCGACCGCATCCGCGGCTATCACATCGTCCGCCACCTCGCCGAGCGCGCGCGCGTCCACCTCGTCGCGTTCGCGGACAGCGAAGCGGAGGCGGTGGTCGCGCCGGAGTTCCGCAACTTGCTCGCAAGCTGCGTTGTGGTTCCGCGCGCCAAGTCGCGCGCGAGAGCGGCGGCCGAGTCGCTAGTCACCGGCAAGCCGCTGTCGCTCACCGCCTTTGCCGATCCGCGCGTCGCGTTGGCGATCGAGCGGGTGGGCGCGGTAGATGCGGCCTACGTCTTCTCCGGCCAGATGGCGCAATACCTCCCGGTCGCCGCGGCGCGCACGGTGATGGACTTTGTCGACCTCGACTCGGCCAAGTTCGCCGCCTACGCCGACGAGACGCGCGGGCCGATGCGCTGGCTCTACGCACGCGAGGCGCGGCTGCTCGGCGCGTTCGAGCGGCGGACCGCGGGGCAGGTCGACGCTAGCCTGTTCGTCAGCGCTGCCGAGGCCGCATTGCTGCCGGGCGCGAAGGTGCTGGAGAACGGCATCGACGCTGCCCGCTATGACCCCGCGCGCGTCCGCCCGGTCGCGGAGCGCGGACCCTTGATCGTCTTCACCGGGCAGATGGATTACCCGCCCAATATCGACGCGGTGTGCTGGTTGGCGCGCGAGGTGATGCCCGTCGCCCGAGCTGCGCACCCGCAGGCGCGGTTCGCGATCGTCGGCCGCGCGCCCACCGCCGCCGTTCGCGCGCTGGCGGGCGAGGGGGTGATCGTCACCGGCGAGGTGGACGACGTCCGCCCCTGGCTCGCCGCCGCGGCCGCCGTGGTCGCGCCGCTCCGCATCGCGCGCGGGGTACAGAACAAGGTGCTCGAAGCGATGGCGATGGCGCGCCCCGTCGTGGCCTCGCCCGCCGCCGCCGAGGGCATCGACCACCGTGGCACGATCCGCATCGCCGAGGGCGGGCCCGCCTTTGCCGCCGCGGTCAGCGCGTTGCTCGATCGCCCGACAAGCGCACCCGAAGCGCGCGCGCAGGTGCTCGCCCGCTACGCCTGGCCCGCGCGGCTTGCGCCCCTCGACACGCTGCTCGGGCTGTCGTCCCGGCGCGAGGCGGCGTGACGCTCGCGCTCGCCGCGCCGCCGCTCGCACGGATGGATAGCGATTGGCGAGTCCCACTCGTCGCCTTGGCCGCGCTCGCCGCCGCGCTGCTGCTGCTGTTCCGAACCGACGCTACTGCGCTCGCCCGCATCTACTGGACGAGCACCACCTTTGGCCATTGCCTGTTCATCGGTCCGGTGATCGCCTGGCTGGTGTGGACGCGCCGAGGCGAGGTGGCACAGCTCAACCCGGTCGCCTGGGCACCCGGCCTGCTGCTCGTCGCGGCGGGCGGGTTCACTTGGCTCGTCGGCGATGCCGCCGGCGTGGCGTTCGCGCGCCACCTCGGGCTGGTGGTGATGCTGCAAGGGGCGGTCGTGACGCTGCTCGGCCCCAACGTCGCTCGCGCGCTCGCCTTTCCAGTTGCTTACGCGCTGTTCCTCGTGCCGTTTGGCGAGAGCCTGGAAACGCCGCTCCAGTCGGTGACCGTCCGCACAGTGATGCCGCTGCTCCATCTCGCGGGCGTTCCCGCGCGGGTCGAGGGCGTGCTGATCACCATTCCGCAAGGCTATTTCGAAGTCGCGGAGGCGTGTTCGGGCGCGAAATTCGTGCTCGCCATGCTCGCCTATGGCGCGCTGGTCGCGAATAGCTGTTTCCGGTCGTGGCGGCGGCGGGCGGCGTTCATGCTTGTCAGCCTCGTCGTTCCTGTGCTCGCCAACGGCGCGCGCGCGTTCGCGACGATCTACGCAGCGCACTTGACCTCCGTCGCGCGGGCGACGGGGTATGACCATATCGTCTATGGCTGGATTTTTTTTGGCCTAGTGATAGCGGGGTGCATGGCGCTGGGCTGGCGATGGTTCGATCGATCGCCCGATGACCCCGTGATCGACCCGGCGCGGCTGCAAGGGCGGGTGAGGGGAGCGTTGCGGCAGCCGGTCGCGGCGGCGTTGGTGCTTGGCGTTACGCTCGCGTTTGCGGAGTGGGGCTCGGCGCTGGCCGCGCGCGCACAGCCGCTCCCGGCGCATATCGACTTGCCCGAGGTGGCGGGCTGGCATCGCGCGCCGCTCAGCATCCGCGCGCGCTGGATGCCGACCTACCCCGGCGCGGACCATGCGCTATTTGGGCGCTATGTCGACGCGCGGGGTGACGCGGTCGATCTCGCGGTGGCGGTGTACGGGACGCAGCGCGAGGGCAAGGAGCTGGTCGGCTTCGGCGTGGGCGTCCTGCGCGAGGATGACCGCTGGGTGCGGGTCGAGAGCCTGCCCCCGATCGCGGGCGGCGCGGCGATGCGGATCACGGCGCCCGGGCCGGTGGAGCGCGTCGTCGCGACATGGTACCGCGTCGCGGACGTGACGACGGGGGACGCAAGGCGGGTGAAGATCGAGACGCTCAAGGCAAAGCTGCTCGGCGGCCCGCAACGCGCGGTGGCGGTACACCTTTCCGCCGAGATGACGCCCGGCCACGACCCGCGCGCCGCCATCGCGCGCCTCGCCGCCGCGCTTGGGCCGATGGACGCGCTCGCCGACCGCGAAGCGGGAATGCGCTGAATGTGCGGGATCGCGGGGCTGTTTTTCCCCGCCACGCCCAAGCCGGTCGACCCCGCGCGCATCCGCGCCATGATCGACCCGCTCGCACACCGTGGCCCGGACGGGGAGGGGGTATGGACCGCCCCGGGCGTCGGCTTCGGGCATCGCCGCCTGTCGATCATCGACGTCGCGGGCTCGCCACAGCCGATGGCAAGCGCGGACGGCGCGATCACCGTCACCTACAATGGCGAGATCTACAATTTCGCCGAGCTGCGCGCCGAACTGGAGGCGGGGGGCGCGCGGTTCCGGACGGCGGGCGATACCGAGATATTGATCGAGGGGTGGCGCGCCTGGGGCGTCGACATGCTGCCACGCCTCAACGGCATGTTCGCCTTCGCGCTGCACGACGCGCGGCAGCAGTCGCTGTTCCTCGCGCGCGACCGGTTGGGGGTGAAGCCGCTCCATCTGGCGGAGCTCAGCGACGGCGCGCTTGCGTTCGCCTCCGAGCTGAAGGGCCTGCTCGCGCATCCGCTGCTCCGCCGCGTGCCCGACCTGTCGGCGGTCGAGGACTATCTCGCCTGGGGCTATGTGCCCGACGATGCGTGCCTCGTCGCGGGCGTCTCCAAGCTGCCCGCCGGCCATTTTCTGCTGGTCGAGCGCGGCAAGCCGGTGCCCAAGCCGACGCGCTGGTGGGACGTCGACTTCAGCCGACGCGCGACCGGCTCCGCTGCCGACCTCGAAGCCGAGCTGCTCCACCATCTGCGTCAGGCGGTGCGGTCGCGAATGGTCGCGGACGTGCCGCTCGGCGCGTTCCTGTCGGGGGGCGTGGACAGTTCGGCGGTGGTCGCGCTGATGGCGGAGGCGTCGCGCGGCGCGGTGCGGACCTGCACGATCGGCTTCGACGAGGCCGGGCACGACGAGCGCGCGCCCGCCGCGCTGGTCGCACAGCGGTTCGCGACCGAGCATCGCACGCGGGTGGTGGCCGCCGATGATTTCGATCTGATCCAGACACTTGCGCAGGCTTTCGACGAGCCGTTCGCGGATGCGAGCGCGCTTGCCACCTACCGCGTCTGCGAGCTTGCGCGCGAGAGCGTTACCGTGGCGCTGTCGGGCGATGGCGCGGACGAGGCGCTGGCGGGCTATCGCCGGCATCGTTTCCACGCCGCCGAGGCGCGCGCGCGGGCGCTGCTCCCGCCGGTGCTGCGCCGCGCGGCGGGGCGGGTCGGGCAAATGTACCCGAAAGCGGACTGGGCTCCGCGTCCACTCCGCGCCAAGACGACCTTGCTCGCGCTCGCGGCGGATGGGAACGAAGCCTATGCGCGGGCGGTGGGCGTGACCTCACCCGAGTTGCGCGCGCGGTTGTTCTCGCCCGACGCGCACGCGAAGCTTGGCGGCTATCGCGCGGAGGACCGCTGGGTCGCGACGATGCGCGCCGCCCCGGCTCGCGACCCGCTCGACCGCGCGCAATATGTGGACCTCAAGCGCTGGCTGCCCGGCGACATCCTGGTCAAGGCGGACCGAACCAGCATGGCCGTCAGCCTCGAAGCGCGCGAGCCGCTGCTCGATCATCGGCTGGTCGAGTTCGCGGCCACCTTGCCGCCTTCGCTTCGCTTGCGAGGAGGCGAGGGCAAGTGGTTGATGAAGCAGGCACTCCGCCCCTATCTGCCGCGCGACATCCTGCGCCGTCCGAAACAAGGCTTCGTCACCCCGGTCAGCGCCTGGTTCCGCGGCGCGCTTGCGGGCGAGGCGGCGGGGCTGGCCCGGTCACGGATGCTGGCCGACACGGGCTGGTTCGACCTGCCCCAACTCGCCCGGCTCGCGGAAGAGCACCGCGCGGGCCGGGCGGAGCATGGCCGGACATTATGGCAGTTCGTGATGCTCGAACGGAGCCTCAAGCATCTGTTTGGTTGAGGTCAGCGCAGCTTCGCGATGCCGAGCCCGTCCGCCTTCGCGCGCTCCTTTACGCTCTCCTCGCTGCGCTTCAACGCCTTGGCGATCGCTTTCAGCGCCATTCCCTTCTTTGCGAACGCATGAAGCTTTTGCAGCTCGTCGGGTGTCCAGGGCTGGCGGTGACGCTCGAACTCCTTGTCCTTCGCCATCAGTCGAACGTCGCGCCCCAGCGGCGGGCTTCGCGGTCCTTCCACAGGCCGCGATGGTAAGCATCGCTGGCGAGCAGCGGCATGACCGAGCCCGCTTCCGCGAACACCATCTGCTCGATGCCGGTGTTGACCTTGCCCCAGCTCGCCGCTTCCTGCAGCGTCGAGGACGAGCAGGCACCGTCGCGCACGTCCGCGACCGTGATCTGCACCGCATATTTGTGGACCGCGACGTCCTCATGGCCGAGGATCTCGGCGCAGACCACCGTGTCCTGGATGAAGTTCTTGGGCACCCCGCCGCCGATCATCAGCAGGCCGGTAGTGCCCGCCTTGATCTTGATCTCGGTTAGCTCGCGGAAGTCGGCGATCGAGTCGATGGTGAGGTAGGGCTTGCCCGCCTTCATGCTGTCGACCTGATGCTTGACCAGCCCGAAGCCCGCCGACGAGTCGGTGAACGCGGGGCAGAAGATCGGCACGTCATGCTCAAAAGCGAGCTTGACGAGGCTGTTCTCCTTCTTGCCGTGCTCGACGAGGTAGCGACCCATCTCACGGATGAACGCGCGTGACGAGTAGGCCTTGGCGGGCAGGGTCTCCGCGATCTCGAAGATCGTGTGGTCGACGTGCTGGAGCTCTTCCTCATCGATATAGGTGTCGTAGATGCGGTCGATCAGCAGCGAGCGCAGCGTGTCGTCGTCGGGCACGTCGAGCGCCTGATAGTGTTTGTGGCCGAGCCCTTCGAAGAAATCCATGTCGACGATCGTGGCGCCGGTGGCGACGATGCCATCGACCATGTTGGAGCGGACCAGTTCGGCATAGAGGTCCATGCACCCCGCCGCCGACGTCGAGCCGGCGATGACGAGGAACACGGTGCAGTCCTTGTCGCCGAGCATCTGGTTGTAGATGCCCGTCGCGCGCGCGAGGTCGCGCGACGTGAAGCTCATCTTGCCCATTGCGTCGATGATCGGCCGCGCGTCGAAGGTGCGGATATCGATATGCTCGACCTTGTGGGAGAGCAGCTCCTGCTTGCGGGTGTCGTTGATGGGGGTGAGGTCGTTCATTGGGTCAGGTCCGTGGTACAAGTCCGGCGTCGTTGATGGGGACGCGGTAACCCAGACTTTTCGTCACCCGGCCTTGAGCCAGGGTCCCGCTACCTCCGAATAGTCAGGAAGCGGGACCCCGGGTCAGGCCCAGGGTGACGATAATAGTAGAGCGCTGGTCGGTTACAACTTCACGACATTGCTCGCGACGCGCTCCACCGCACCCGCGTAGAGCGTCGCCATCGGCTCGTCGCTCGCCACCACCGTCTCGGTCGCGCCGAAGCCGTTGAAGCCGGTCCGCATCGCCGCGCCGTACGCGCCGAGCATCCCGATCTCCAGATAGTCGCCCGCGCCCACATCCGCAGGCAACAAGAACGGCCCGGTCATATGGTCGAGGTCGTCGCAGGTCGGCCCGTAGAAGCTGAACGGCATCAGCTTCGCCCGGCTCGCCTCGCCCCGGAGCAGCTCGACCGGAAAGCGCCAGCCGATATGCGCCGCGTCGAACAGCGCACCGTACGCGCCGTCGTTGATGTAGAGCTCGTCCCCGCGCCGCCGTTCGACGCGGACCACCAGCGAAGAATACTCCGCGCACAATGCCCGGCCCGGCTCCGCCCACAGCTCGGCCGAGTAGGACACCGGAAGTGCTTCGAACGCGCGCCCGATCACCTCGAAATAGCGCTCCAGCGGCGGCGGCTCCATGCCGGGATAGACGGACGGGAAGCCCCCGCCGACATCGACCACGTCCACCGTCACAGCCGCATCGACGATCGCGAGGCGCACCCGCTCCATCGCGTCGGCATAGGCCTGCGGCGTCATCGACTGCGAGCCGACGTGGAAGCAGATGCCGAGCGCGTCCGCCGCTTGCCGTGCCGCGAACAGCAGCGCGCGCGTCTCGCTCGGGCCGCAGCCGAACTTGGAGCCGAGCGACAGCTTCGCGTGCTCGGACGACACGCGCAGCCGGACACACAAAGTCAGGTCGGTCGCGCCTCGGCAAGCGCGGACGATCTTGTCCAACTCGTCGAGCGAGTCGAGGCTGAACACGCGCACGCCGTGGACATGATACGCTTCCGCGATCGCCTCCTCGGCTTTCACCGGGTGCATGAAGCAGAGCGTCGCGCCCGGCAGCGTCGCCGCGACCAACCGCACCTCCGCGATCGAGGCGACGTCGTAATGCGTCACCCCCGCCTCCCATAGGAGCCGGAGCAGGTCGGCGGACGGATTCGCCTTGACCGCATAGAGCGAGCGTCCCGGGAACTTCTCCGCGAAGAACCGGGCCGCGCGCGCGGCGGCATGCGGGCGGACGAGCGTCACCGGCTCGGCGGGGCGCAGCTTGGCGATGTCGTGACCGGTCGCGGCCTCGACGGGGGCAGCTAGCCCCAACGCAATATGGTGCTGGTGCAATTCAAGGGACCTCCAAGTGCCTCGCGGCGACGTCGTGAAAAGCTGCCTTGCGGTTGGAAGTCCCATGGGGCAGCGGAGCGCGCACATAGGGTCGCTCTACCCCCCTGTAAAGCGATGAATCGGGCCGGGAGATGTGACGTGGCGATCAGGCGGCAACCGACACGGGCGGGCGTGCGGGACGCCGCGGCGAAGATCGCGCAGGTGCTCGGGCCGACCCCGCTTTTCACCGCTGAACTGCGAGGTCACACCGTCGCGTTCAAGGCGGAGTCGCTGCAACCGATCGGCGCGTTCAAGATCCGAGGCGCGTGGCACCGGCTGACCGCGCTCGACGACGAGGCAAAGCGGCGCGGGGTGGTGGCGTTCTCGTCGGGCAACCATGCGCAGGGAGTCGCTTGGGCGGCGCGGCGGCTCGGCATCCAAGCTACGATCGTGATGCCCGCCGACGCGCCCCGGGTGAAGCGCGACGCGACGCTGGCGCTCGGCGCGGAGGTGGTGAGCTATGACCGCGCGACCGAATCGCGCGAGGCGATCGCGGGGCGGCTGGCTGAGGCGCGAGGGAGCACGCTGGTGCCGAGCTTCGACGACGCCTGGATCATCGAGGGGCAGGGGTCGGCGGGGGTCGAGGCGGCGGCGCAGATGGCGGCGCTGGCGCTTGGCCGGCCCGCGCATGTCGTGGTGCCGTGCGGCGGCGGCGGGCTGGCGGCAGGGCTCGCGCTCGCGCTCCCAGACGCGCGGGTGACGGTGGTGGAGCCGGAGGGCTGGGACGACATGCGCCGCTCGCTGGAGGCGAGCTGGATCGAGCCGGTCGGCCCGAACCCGCCGCCGACCGCCTGCGACTCGCTCCAGACGCAACGCGTGTCGCCGCTGACGTTCGACGTGCTCTCGCGGCGAGACGCGCAGGGGGTCGCGGTCAGCGAGGCGGAAACCGCTGCCGCGCAACGCTGGGCGGCGGAGCGGCTGCGGCTGGTGGTGGAGCCCGGCGGCGCAGTGGCGCTGGCGGCGCTGCTGGCGGGGAGAGTGCCTATGGAGCCGGGGATGCTGGTGCTGCTGTCAGGCGGGAATGTGGACCCGGTGGCCTATGGGCGGGTGATGGCAGGGTGAGCGCTTCTTCTCGCCATTCATCACCGTCACCCCGGACTTGTTCCGGGGTCCAGCCGTCTGCGCGTACTTACGCCGGATCAGGTCCGCACAACGCTGGACCCCGGCACAAGGCCGGGGTGACGGTTAGGGGTGCGGCGACGGGAAGGATTGATCCATAACCACCCTCGACAACACCGTCCGCTCGCTCGCGATCCTCGCTGCGTTCGCGCTCGCCTTCTTCGGCGCGCGTCAGGTCTGGCGCGGCGGCGAGGCGCGGTTCAAGGGCGTGCTGATGCTGATCATGGCCGCCGTGCTGGTAGGGAATGTGCTGGTGTGGACGGTGTGACTCTACTCCGATGTCACTGGGACGGAGCGTAACGACAAGAAAAAGAGAAAAAACCAGTTCAGCTTAATCGAATTTACTAGCCTAGCTTTGGGACTGTTCAAATCTCGATCCAGCAGATATAGATAGGCTCCTACCCGGTTACTATCATCTGTGATCGCAAACTCAATAGCTCTACCGAATAGATACCAAGGACCACCGTCAGTTGTAAAAATCCCATCCTCTGCGATTATCTCGGCAACAGTTTTAGCGCTTTCGCTATCTACAGTTGCCAAAGTAAAACAAAGTCGGTCATTATCGGGAGAGGTTAAGTTAACGGTCGAGTAAGTGTGAGCAAATCGATTTCGAATCTTTCGTAAAATATGCATATCTCTCTTCATCACGCTTGGTATCAAGCCAAAAGAGGCTGCAATATCAATTCGCGCAGAGAAAGAGGCGAGTGGGCCGTAGCCGCTCAAGAGCCGCTGACAATCGTCTGCCGTTGTAGTCTCGACGAACTTTGATTTCAGTAAATCTCCAAGCGCGTTTTCCAGAATGGAGCATCCTACAACGACTAGCTCACGTTCGCTGTGGTCCGCTAGTTCATTCACTACCTGGTGGATTTCATTCCACTGCTCTCCCTCCTTCGGGAGCTTCGTGACTGTCGAGCTCATCGGATCGGCGAGTTCGGGTCCAACCGCATATTCAGATACTTGTCCACGCTCCCCATCAGCTCGGGCATTTCGTGCTCGAAGAAGTGGTTCGCCTTCGGGATCACGTCGTGGTGGATGGTGATGTGCTTCTGCGTACGAAGCTTGTCGACCAGCTTCTGCGTGGCGGAAGGCGTCACCACCTCGTCCGCCGCGCCCTGGATGATGATGCCGCTCGACGGGCACGGTGCCAGAAACGTGAAGTCGAACATGTTCGCGGGCGGCGCGATCGAGATGAAGCCGCGGATTTCGGGGCGGCGCATCAGCAGCTGCATTCCGATCCACGCGCCGAAGCCGAAGCCCGCGACCCAGGTCGTCTGCGCCTCGACGTGAAAGCTCTGTACCCAGTCGAGCGCGCTGGCGGCGTCCGACAGCTCGCCGACGCCGTTGTCGAACACGCCCTGGCTCTTGCCGACGCCGCGAAAGTTGAAGCGCAAGGTGGCGAAGCCGCGCCGCTGGAACGTCTTGTAGAGCTCCTGCACGATGCGGTTGTTCATCGTGCCGCCCGACTGCGGGTGCGGGTGGAGGATCATCGCCACGGGCGCGCGCGGGCGCGGCGCGGGGGCGAAGCGGCCTTCGAGGCGGCCTTCGGGACCGGGAAAGATGACTTCGGGCATGAGAACCTTTGTATGGGCGCGGGCGGTGAACCGCCGGGATTGCGGGATTATATAGGTTAGCCCGCCCAATTTGGAACTCGCCTTTGCCGCCCCGTCTCTATCTGGATCATGCCGCGACCACACCGATGACCGCCGCCGCGAGGGAGGCGGTGGCAGACGGCATGGCGCGCTGGGCGAACCCGTCATCGCCGCACACGGAGGGGCGGGCTGCGCGGGCGGCGTTGGAGCGTGCGCGGAGCGAGATCGCGGCGGCCTATGGCTGGCGTGGCGAGGTGTTGCTGACCAGCGGGGCGAGCGAGTCGCTGGCGATCGCGCTCGGGCGCTCGGTGGCGGGGCGCAGGCTGGTAAGCGCGGTGGAGCATGACGCGGTGTTCCGCGCCGCGCCGGAGGCGGATGTGTTGGGGGTTGGGCCGGATGGTTTCGTTGACCTACACTCCGTTCGTGCTGAGCTTGTCGAAGCATGGGCAAAGCGCACCACCGTTGCCGGCCCTTCGACAGGCTCAGGGCGAACGGGCGTGGAACGCGTACTCGCAGAAGCGGCGGCGCGCGCCATCGTCGCCGTGCAATGGTGCAACAGTGAAACCGGCGTCCGCCAGCCGATCGCCGCTATCGCCGAGGCCGTCCACGCCGCTGGCGACCTGCTTCTAGTCGACGCTGCGCAGATGCCCGCCGGAGCTGACGCGGAGATCGCCCATGCCGACTTTGTCGCGCTGTCCGCGCACAAGCGTGGCGGGCCGCCGGGCGTGGGCGCGCTGCTGGTGCGCGACCTCGCCACCCTCGCGCCGACCGGCGGGCAGGAGCGCGGTTATCGCGCGGGGACGGAGAACCTGCCCGGCGCGCTTGGCTATGCCGCCGCGCTCGCCGAGCCGGAGCCGATCGAGCGCTGGGCGGAGCTTCGTGCGCGGCTCGACGACGCGATCACCCGTTCGGGGGGCGAGGTGGTCGCCGCCGCCGCGTCGCGCCACCCCGCGATCGCGAGCTACCGGCTGCCGGGGGTGGATCAGAAGGCGCAGCTGATCCGCTTCGACCTGGCCGGTATAGCGGTGTCGGCGGGCAGCGCCTGCGCGAGCGGGAGCATGAAGCCGAGCCATGTCCTCGCCGCGATGGGCTGGCCCGAGGACGCCGCGCGCGAGGTGGTGCGCATCAGCTTCGGGCGCGACACGAGCGAGGCGGAGGTCGAGCGCGCGATCGCCACCTGGCGCGACATCGCCCGCGCAGGCCGGCGGCTGGCGGCATGACCTATCTCGACTATCAGGCGACCACCCCGCTCGCGCCCGAAGCGTTCGACGCGATGCTGCCGTGGCTGCGCGATCAGCACGCCAACCCGCACTCCGCGCACCGCGAAGGGCGGCGCGCGAAGGCAGCGGTGGAGGTCGCGCGCGAGGAGGTCGCCAAGCTGCTCCCGCCCGGCGGACGCATCGCGTTCACGAGCGGCGCGACCGAGGCGCTCAATTGGGCCATCAAAGGTATGCATGGTCCGATCGTGACGCTCGCCACCGAGCACGCGGCGGTGCTCGACACGGTCGCGGCGGAGGCGCGCGCGGGGCGCGAGGTGACGGTCCTGCCGGTCGGGCGCAGCGGCGTGGTGGACCTCGACCGGGCGCGCGAGGCGATCCGCCCCGGCGTCGGACTGGTCGCGGCGATGCTGGTCAACAATGAGATCGGCGTGGTCCAGCCAATCGCCGCCCTGGCCGAGCTGGCGCACGAAGCGGGCGCGCTGTTCCTGTGCGACGCGGTGCAGGGCTATGGCCGCGTGCCGATCCCGCCGGGATGCGACCTCGTCGCGGTATCGGCGCACAAGGTCTATGGGCCGAAGGGGGTCGGGGCGCTGTGGGTGAGGGATGGCGTGGCGCTCGCGCCGCTGCTCCACGGCGGTGGGCAGGAGGCACCGGGGCGCTCGGGCACGCTCAGCCCGGCGCTGTGCGTGGGGTTCGGCGTGGCCGCACGGCTGATGCGCGAGCGGGCAGGGATCGACGCGGGGCACATGGAGCGGCTGTGGACGGTCGCGCTCGATACGCTTGGCCAGAGCTGGACCGTCAGCGGTTCCATCTCCCACCGCTACCATGGCAATCTCAACATCCGCCGCGCCGGCCTCGATGTCGCGCGCCTGATGTCGGACCTGCGCGACATCGCCTTCTCCGCCGGATCCGCCTGTGCGAGCGGGTCGGGGCGCGCAAGCCATGTGCTGCGCGCGACCGGGCTCTCCGACCGGCAAGCGCGTGAGTCGATCCGTCTCGGCTGGGGGCGATACACGACGGAGGCCGAACTGTCGGACGCATTGGCCCGGATCACTGCCGCCGCCGAAGCGCAAGCCGCGTGAAGGTCCGCTTCATCGCTCGCGACGGCACCGTGCGCGAGGCCGTTGCCATTCCGGGCGAGCGGCTGCTCGACGCCGCGCAGCGCGACGGGCAGCCGCTGGAGGGCACCTGTGGCGGCGCGGTCGCCTGCTCCACCTGCCATGTCGTGATCGCGCCCGAGGACTTCGCGCGGCTCACCCCGGCGAGCGAGGACGAAGAGGACCTGCTCGACCTTGCGCGCGATGCCACGCGAACCAGTCGTCTCGCCTGCCAGATCAGGCTGACCCCCGCGCTCGACGGGCTCACTGTGCGCATCCCCGGGGCTGCGCGGAACGGCTAGGGGCTCCGCGCATTTCACCTCCCGCCCGGTTCGGGCGCGTAGAGGAGAGTAACCCCATGAGGATCGCCATTGCCGCCGGGCTAGCGCTCGTCGCCGCCGTTGCAAGCGCCGCGCCCGCGGAGGCTCAGGGCCACGCTTATGGCCATTACAAGCATTTCGACCGCTATGACGGCCCGTCGCGCGGCTATGGCAACCGGGGCTATTACGGGCATGGCTATGGTCGCCCGTACGGCTACGCCCGGCCCTATGGCTATGGCGGCTATGGCTATCGCCCGCACGGGTACGGGTACGGGCACGGCTATGGCTATGGCTATGGCTATGGCTATGGCGGCGGGCGTCAGGTGTGTCGCTACCGCTTCGGCGAGCGTCGCTGTTTCCGCGGCTATTGACTTGGGGCGACCTACGCCCGGCTGTTGAAAGGACGTGCCATGAAGGTTTTGCTCTCGGCCGCGCTGGCGGCGATGCTGGTTGTCCCCGCGGGCGCGCAGATGCGCGGAGACCTGCGCGGGCCGACCGGGCAGCAGCGGGTCAAACTGCCGCCGGGCGTCGAGGGAACGACCGGCGGGCCGCTGCACGCCCGCCCTCGCGTGCGCTGCCGGATCGTCAGGTACCACGGCCACCATGCGCGGCATTGTCTGCCGTCGCGCGGCTGACTGGCGGACTTGATCGCGCGGGCGACGCCGCGCATAAGGGGGACGGGAGTCGGGTGGGCGCGACCGTCGCCAACCCGGTCAGGTCCGGAAGGAAGCAGCCGCAACGATTTTCGTCGCGGGTCGCCCGGCTCCCACCGCGCAGGTTGCGAGAGAGCGCATCCTGCGCTCCACGCAACCAAGCGCGGCCGGCGTAGCGAAGCTACGTTCGACGTCACGGGAGTGGAAGGTAAACGATGCCCCGCATCGTTTAGGTCATGCCGGGGGCATGACCGGCCTTCCACTCTCCCGTGACGCGCCCGGGAGATGGCGGACCGGCATTCTGGATCTGGATACGGCTGGCCCCGGCCTTCGCCGGGGAAGGCAGTGGGGTGGCGTCTTAGGCCGCCAATCCCGTTCCAACTTGTACCAACACGCCCGCCCTGCTACCCACCCCCGATGCAAGCCACCTCCCGCACCGCGCTCCGCCGCATGGGCAATTCCACCGGCATGATCGTTCCAAAGGCAGTCCTCGCCGCGCTGGGCGCGGAGGCGGGCGAACCGCTCGACATGGGTGTCGAGGACGGTCGACTCGTGGTCGGGCGACCGGGGGAACTGGGTGAGGCGATCTTTCTCACGCCCGAGGAGGCGCGAGAACTAAAGGCACTCGCAATCGAGCTCCACGCCTCCGCCGCCCGGATGGAGGCGACGCTGGACCGGGCAATCGCAGGCCTCAAGGAAGCGAACGACCCGTCGCGCGACGAGATTTACCGCCAGCGCGCACTGGCCGAGCTGCGCGAGAACCCGGTCGATCTCAGCTCGCTGCTCGGATGAGCATGCTCGGCGACGTGTTCACCGGGCTGCGGCAGGTGATGACGCTGGAGCACCGGATCAACGAATTGACCCGGGAGGTAGCCGACCTGAAGCGCCGCGAGGAGAACACGCGCGAGCGGTTGGTGCGGCTCGAGACGATCATCGACGAGGCGCGCGGGAAGCCGCGCCGGTTGTCGGATCGTTGACGCCTCACGGGTGGCCGGTACGACGCCGTTGAACCCGGACCTTCACCCATGACCCCCAGCGAATCTCTCGGCACGGCGCGCGTCCCCGGCGGGGGCGAGGAACTGCGCCTGCTGC
This sequence comes from uncultured Sphingomonas sp., assembly GCA_964247225.1. GTDB lineage: Bacteria > Pseudomonadota > Alphaproteobacteria > Sphingomonadales > Sphingomonadaceae > Sphingomonas. The sequence goes on from CAXTTU010000023.1 coordinate 16,333, forward strand.
GCCGGGGCGACGATTTCCGTATCGTGCTCGACCGCAACGAGCTGATGAACAGCCGGATGAGCGGGTCGGAGGAGGCGCTCGCCACCATGACGGGCGAGCGGCTTGCGACGACCAGGCCGCGGCTGCTGATCGGTGGCTATGGCATGGGTTTCACGCTCCGCGCGGCATTGCGGACGCTCGGCCCGGAGGCGAGCATCACCGTCGCGGAGCTGGTGCCCGAGATCATCGATTGGGCGCGCGGGCCGATGGCGGCGCTGACGGCGGGCTGTCTCGACGACCCGCGCGTGCAGCTGGTCAATGACGATGTCGCCGCGCTGATCGCGGGAGCGGAGTCAACCTATGACGCCATCCTGCTTGATGTCGACAACGGGCCGCACGGACTGACGCGCTCGGCCAACGACCGGCTCTATTCGGCGGCGGGGCTCCTCGCAGCAAAGCGCGCGCTGGCGCGGGGCGGCGTGCTCGCGATCTGGTCCGCGTGGCCCGACCCGCCGTTCGCGCGGAGGCTGGCGCAGGCCGGGTTCGCGGTCGAGGAGGTCGCGGTGCGCGCGCGCAGCAACGGCAAGGGGCCGCGCCACGTCATCTGGTTCGCGACCCGGCGCTAAACCCCTGTCCTACACGCGCCTGCCTCGCCATATTGGGTGCGTGAAGCCGTATCCGTCTCCCGCCTCGTCCCGCCGACTCGCGTCCCCTTGCGAAGTTGAAGCTTCTTACTCCCCGTTCCCAGGTCAACTTCGTCAACTTCGTTGGATCGGGGCCCGCTGATGGACCTCGGCCTCGACGAGCCGCCGCAGCCGAACACGCCGTACCGCGTGCTCGCGCGCAAGTACCGACCGCAGACGTTCGCCGCGCTGATCGGGCAGGACGCGATGGTGACGACGCTCGGCAATGCGATCCGGCGCGGGCGGCTGGCGCATGCGTTCCTGCTCACGGGCGTGCGCGGAGTGGGCAAGACCTCCACCGCGCGGCTGATTGCCAAGGCGCTGAACTGCATCGGCCCGGACGGCGAGGGCGGGCCGACGATCGACCCGTGCGGGGTGTGCGAGCCGTGCCGCGCGATTGCGGAAGGGCGTCATATCGACGTGATCGAGATGGACGCCGCCAGCCATAACGGCATCGACGACGTGCGGGAGATAACGGAGGCTTCGCGTTACGCCGCGGTCAGCGCCCGCTTCAAGATTTACATCGTGGACGAGGTCCACATGATGTCGAAGCCCGCGTTCAACGCGCTGCTCAAGACGCTGGAAGAGCCGCCGGAGCATGTGAAGTTCCTGCTCGCGACAACCGAGGTGAGCAAGATACCGATCACCGTGCTGTCGCGATGCCAGCGGTTCGACCTGCGCCGCATCCCCGCCGACAAGCTCGCCCAGCACTTCGCCGAGGTGTCGGCCAAGGAGGGCGTGGAGGCCGACCCGGAGGCGCTCCAGCTGATCGCCCGCGCGGCGGAGGGGAGCGCGCGCGACGGGCTGTCGATCCTCGACCAGGCAATCGCCCATGCGGGCATGGAGGGCGGGGGCGTGACCGCGGCGGCGGTGCGCGAGATGCTCGGCTTGTCCGACCGCGGCGCGGTGCGCGACCTGTTGGCGCTGGTGCTGGCCGGGAACGGCGCGGGCGCGCTGGAGGCCCTCAGGCGACAATATGACCTCGGCGTCGATCCGCTGGCGGTGCTGCGCGCGCTGCTGGAGGCGGTGCACGGCGTGACGCTGGTGAAGGTCGGGGCCGCGCCCGACCCGGCGCAGCCCGCCGAGGAACGCGCCGCCTACGCCGAATGGGCAGGGGCGCTGCCGTTCGGGCATTTGCACCGGCTGTGGCAGTTGTTCCTCAAGGGGCATGAGGAGGTCGCGCGCGCGGCCTTGCCGATCGAGGCGGCGGAGATGGCGCTGCTACGCGCGGTGTACGCTTCGACGCTCCCCGACCCGGGCGAACTCGCGCGCCAGCTGGCGGGCGGCGCGCCGCCTGCGGTTGCTGCCCCTGCTCCCGCACCGGCACCTCGGCCCGAGCCGGTCGTGGCGGAAGCGAGCGGGTTCCCCGCCGACTTCGCCGCGCTGGTGGACGCGATCGAGCAGGCGGGGTCGCTCGGCCTCGCGGTCAAGCTCCGGCTCGGCGCGAGCGTGGTCCGCTATGCTCCGCCCGAACTGGCGCTGAGCGGCGCGCGGCCGATCTCCGCCGACACGCTGGCCGACCTCAATGCCGCGCTGAAATCGCTGTCGGGCAAGCCGTGGCGGGTGAGCATCATCGACCAGCCCGGCGCACCGACCTTGCGCGAGGTCGAGAAACAGGCAGAGGAGGACGCGCGAACCGCCATCCTCG
>CAXTTU010000024.1:0-7397 GCA_964247225.1 uncultured Sphingomonas sp.
GGCGCGCGCATGAAGGTGTTGGCGAGCATGTTCATGGTCGCGACCTTGACGCCCAACCGCATCGTGTCGGCGGCATAGGCGGATTTGCTGGCGAGGATGAACGGCTCGGGGAAGTTGTTGTGCTGCGTCGTGACCGTCGCGCCTTCATGGATCAGCGCGGTAAAATGGCCATCCGCCTCCGCGCCCAGCGCCACGCGCTGCTCGGTCGGCGAGCGCCCACCGACGATGCGATACACGCCCTCGCGCGACAGCGCGACGCGGACGGGGCGCCCCGCCAGCTTGGCCGCTGCCGCCCCGAGCATCTGGTGGTCCCAGAGCCCCTTCGCCCCGAACCCGCCGCCGACATAGGGCGAGGTGATGTGGACCTGAGCCGCCTTGATCCCGAACACCTCGGCGATCGTCGCGGCCGCCGCCGTCACCATCTGGCTGGCGTCATGAATGCGGAGCGTGTCGCCTTCCCACGCGATCGTCGCCGCGTGCGGCTCGATGGCGTTGTGGTTGTGGCGGGGGGTGCGATAGACATGGTCGACCTTGAACGGCGCCGCCGCGAGCGCCGCGTCCGGATCGCCCTTCTCCGAGGCCAGTACCTGCCCCATGAACATGCCGGGCAGCAGACCCTCCGCCTTGGCCTCCGCGAACGAGGTCGTGGCGGGCTCGGTCGCGTAGGTGACCTGGATCAGCGACTTGGCATGGTCCGCCTGCTCCTGCGTGTCGGCGAGCACCACCGCGACCGGCTGCCCGTTCCAGTGGATGCGATCGTCCTGCATGATCGGCAGGTCGCTCGGGCCCACCGCCGTTGCTGAGGTGCCGAACACCGCCGGCCGGTTGAGGCGCGGCGCGTTGCGGTGCGTCATCACCAGCACCACGCCGGGCGCGGCCTCGGCTGCGGTGGTGTCGATGCTCGCGATCCGACCGCGCGCAATCGTAGAATAAGCGAGCGCGGCGTACACCATGTTGTCGAGCGCGATCTCGGCGGCGAAGCGCGCCTGACCTGCCACCTTGAGCGGGCCGTCGATCCGCGACACGGGGCTGCCGATCAGCCCGTGCTTGTGCGCGATCAGCGGGTCGGGCTTGCCGCCGGGGACCCAGCTGTCGGGCGCGAGCGGGACGAGCCGGGTCATCAGCTCCTGCACCGCGGTCTTGGTGACGATCTTGGCGTTGTCGACGATGTTCATGCGGCTACTCCGGCGAGCTCGGCGAGCGTGGCGGCGATCACGCGGTGGGCGAGCTCGACCTTGAACGAATTGTCCTTGAGCGGCGCGGCGTCGGCCAGCTCCGCTTCGGCGGCGGCGCGGAAGGCGGCTTTGGTCGCGGATTGGCCGACCAGCGCCGCCTCCGCCTTGCGCGCGCGCCACGGCTTGTGCGCGACGCCGCCGAGCGCGAGGCGGACGTCACGAACGGTGCCGTCCTCCACCTCGATCGCGGCGGCGACCGAGACGAGCGCGAAGGCATAGCTCGCCCGGTCGCGCGCCTTGCGATAGGTCGAGCGCGCCGCGAACGGCGTCGCGGGCAGCTCGACCGCGGTGATCAGCTCGCCGGGCGCGAGTTCGGTTTCCACGTTCGGCGTGCCACCGGGCAGACGGTGGAAGTCGACCAGCGGGATCGTCCGCGCCCCTCTCGCGCCCTCGACATGCACGACCGCGTCAAGTGCGGCCATCGCCACCGCCATGTCCGACGGGTGCGTCGCAACGCAGGCGGGGGAGGCACCGAGGATCGCATGGATGCGGTTGAACCCGTCGATCGCATCACAGCCCGCGCCGGGCTGGCGCTTGTTGCAGCGCGCGGCGTCGTCGTAGAAGTAATAGCACCGCGTGCGCTGAAGCAGGTTGCCCCCGACAGTGGCCATGTTGCGGATCTGACCCGACGCGCCCGCGACGATCGCTTCGCTGAGCAGCGGGAACCGCGCGCGCACGACCGGGTGGCTGGCGAGCGCGGTGTTGGTCGCGCCCGCGCCGATCAGCATCGAGCCGTCGCCGCGCGCCTCGATCTCGCGTGACAGCGGAGTGACGTCAACGAGCCGCGCGGGCGACTCCACGCCTTCGCGCATCAGGTCGACAAGGTTGGTCCCGCCGCCAAGGTACTTCGAGCCGAACACCGCGCCTTCGCGGATAGCGTCGGCCGGCGTGGTGGCGCGGGCATAGGTGAAGGGCGTCATTCCGCGGCCTCCAGATAGGTTTCGGTGATCGCGGCGACGATGCCGTTATACGCGCCGCAGCGGCATAGATTGCCGCTCATCCGCTCGCGCACCTCGTCACCGTCAAGCGTGAAGACAATGGCGGTGAGGTCATGGCTTACCGCGCTCGGCACCCCGCGCCGCGCTTCGTCCACCATCGCCACCGCCGAGCAGATCTGGCCGGGGGTGCAATAACCGCATTGGAACCCGTCATGCTCGACGAACGCCGCCTGCAGCGGGTGGAGCTCGGCGGGGGCACCCAACCCCTCGATCGTGGTGATCGCGCGGCCCTGATACTGGACCGCCAGCGCAAGGCAGGCGTTGATCCGCTCGCCGTCCGCCAGCACGGTGCAGGCCCCGCACGCGCCCTGGTTGCAGCCCTTCTTGGAGCCGGTCAGCCCGAGATGCTCGCGCAAGAGGTCGAGTAGCGATGTGCGCGGATCGACCTCCGCCTCGCGCGTCAGTCCGTTGATGGTGAAGATCATAGCGGCTCCGTTGCGCTGATACCGATCGGTATAGTTTGATGGAAAGCAAGCCGCAACCGGCTTGCGTCCATATTCCGTTCGCCCTGAGCGAAGTCGAAGGGCAGGCAGCCGTAGTGCGCTGTGCCTGTGCTTCGACTTCGGCCTAGAGGGCCGAAGCCCGTCCTGAGCGGCTGGCTTGCCAGCCAGCCGAAGAGCTCAGCACGAACGGGTCCCTAGCCGCGCGGCAGGATCAGCGTCGCGGTCAGCCCGCCGCCGGGGCGGTTGGCGAGGCGCAACTCGCCGCCGCCGCCACGCGCGATCGCCTGCGCGAGCGCGAGGCCCAAGCCGACCCCGCCGGTCTCGCGATTGCGCGACGCCTCCAAGCGGGTGAACGGCTCCATCACGTCCGCCAGCCGCGCTTCGGGGATGCCCGGGCCACGATCCGCCACCACGATCGCCACCGCGCCCGCGACCGGCGCAACGGTGACCTCCGCCGCGCCTGCGTATTTGACTGCGTTCTCCAGCAAGTTCTGCACCGCGCGGCGGATCAGCGTCGGGCGGAGCGGGACGGGCAGGCGCGGGCCGCCGTCGTAGGCGATGCTCGCGCCGAGGTCGCGGAAGTCCTCGCACACCGCGTCGACCAACGCGGACACGTCCACCTCCGTCACCGGCTCGCTCGGGCGACCGAGCCGGGCGAGCGAGAGGATGTCGTCGAGCGTGCGGTTCATGTCCGCGATCGTGTCGGCCATGCGTGCGCGGTCGAACTCGTCCTCGACCGACTCCACCCGTACCCGGAGCGCGGCGAGCGGCGTGCGCAGGTCGTGCCCGATCGCGCCGAGCATCCGGTCCTTCTCGTCAAGCATCGCCGAGACGCGCAGCCGGAGTGCGTTGAACGCGCTCACCAGCCCGCGCACGTCGGCGGACCCCTGCTCGGCCAGCGGCGCTTCCGCCGCGCCGGGGGTGAACGCGCGCGCGGCGTCGGCGAGCGCGCGCAAGGGGCCGGTGATCCGCCGCGCGCCCCACAACACCGGCAACAGCACGACGATGTAGAGGATCAGCGTCTGCCCGATCAGCCGGGGGATCAGCGCGCGGTCGCCGCGTCCCCACGGCTCGGCGAGGAACAGCCAGCCGCGCCCGGGCTGCTCCACTGCGATGCGCAGCTCCGATGCGTCCCGCCGCACCCGCGCGCGGAGGGGGGCGGGGATGCCGCGCAGCCACGGCGCGTGCGGGTCCACGGGGCCGATGCCGGTGTCGACGCGCCCGACCTTCACGCCCGCTTCGGCGAGCGCGCGTTGCAGTCCGGCGGCGATGTCGGGACGGTGCGGCAGCGCCGGGTCGATCGGGTCGCCGCCGACGCGGCGGACGCGGCCCCGGTCGGGCTGGATCGCGCGCCCCGCCGCCTCGCGCTCCAGCGCGTCGGTGATCCGCGCCACCGCCGGGCCGATCGCCTGTTCGAAGCGTACCGAGCGGCGCTCCTGCAACAGCCACGCGAAGTTGATCGCCTGCGCGACGAACAGCGCCAGCGCGACGAGCAGAAGCATCTGCCCGGTAAGGCTGCGCGGCCACCATGCCCTCAAAGTCGCGTCACCTCCGCAGCCAGCGTGTAGCCGCCGCCCCATACCGTCTTGATGATCGCGGGCGTCTTGGGGTCGGGCTCGATCTTGCGGCGCAGGCGGCTGACCTGATTGTCGATCGCGCGGTCGAACGCCGCCGCCTCGCGCCCCTGCGTGAGGTCGAGCAACTGGTCGCGGGTCAGCACCTGCCGCGGGCGGGTGACCAAAGCGAGCAGGAGGTTGTACTCGCCGGTGGAGAGCGGGACGGACACGCCCTCGCGGTCGATCAGCGTCCGCTCGCCGGACTTCAGCACCCAACCCGCAAAGCCGTAGGAGTCCGCTTCCGGCGCATGCTGGCGCGCGCCGCCGCTACCGACGCGGCGCAGCACCGTCCTGATCCGCGCCGCGAGCTCGCGCGGGGAGAAGGGCTTGGTGACATAGTCGTCCGCGCCCATCTCCAGCCCGACGACTCGCTCCGTCTCCTCCGCGCGGGCAGTGAGCAGGATCACGGGAACGTCGGACGTGGCGCGGATGTGGCGGCAGAGGCTGAGCCCGTCCTCGCCGGGCATCATGATGTCGAGTACGACCAGGTCGATCGCATAGGCCGCGAGGCGAGTACGCGCGGCCTCCGCGTCGCCCGCCTGCGTGACTCGCAGCCCCTGCTTGCCGAGATAATGCGCGAGCGGCTCGCGGATCGAGCGTTCGTCGTCGACGAGCAGGATGTGCGGCGTGTCACCCACGACTGACAGCCATAGCCGACACGCCGGGTCCGGTCACTCGCCGGGCGGGAGAGGGGGCATGTCGCCGCCCTCGCCACCGCCAGCGCGGCGGGCGCGCATCAGCGTCGCGGCGGCGGCCATCTCGTTCCCGTCGACTTTGCCGTCGTGGTTGCTGTCGAGCCGGTCGAAGCGGCGCATGGCCTGCTGGCGGAACTGCTCGCGGGTGATCTTGCCGCCCGGGCCGGGGCCGCCGGGGGGAGGCCCCGCGCCGTCCGCGCCCGGCGGAAGACCGCGCCGCCCCGGGCGTTCACTCTCGTCGAGCACGCCGTCGCCGTTGCGGTCCATCCGCGCGAAACGGGCGTCGGTCGCGGCGACCCACTCGTCGCGGGTAACGACGCCGTCGCCGTTTGCGTCCGCCATCCGCATCATCCCCATGCCACCGCCGCGCCCGGGCGGTGGGCCGCCGCTGCTCCCCAGCGTCTCCTGCGCGACGATAGGCGTCGCCGCCACCGCCGCCGCGACCGCCGCCGCCTTGATCCAGCCCTTCATTCCGCGCTCCTGTCCGAGTGTCGGGAGCGCAATGGAAGCGCAATGTCGCGGGTATGTGTCAGCGCGGCGGTGATTTGTCGCAATCTGTCGCGATTAAGCGAACAGCGCCACGCTCTGCATATGCGACGCGATCGGGCGGCCGTCCGCGTTCCACACCGCCATGTCCTGACTCGACGTGCCGCCGCGCGCATAGTCGGACGCGGAGCGGAGCAGCCACCAGCCGTCGCGCGTCTCGGGCGGGGAGAGCACATTCACCAGCCACGTCATGCTGCTGAGCGGCACATGCCTGCCGACCAGCTTGAGCGCGGCGGGGGGCGGGCTGTCCGCAATCGCGATCAGCTCCACCTCCGGGTCGAGCCCGTCGCGCTCGGCCAACCGGGTCCAGCGGAGCCATTCGGCGGGGCCAAGCCCTTCGCGCTGGTCGACGACCTCGAAGTTTTGCGAGAACGGGACCGCAGGCGTTCCGCGATACCGCTTGGCATCCGGGGTCGGCAGCGGAAAGGCGGGCGCTGCCCCGCCGACATGGTCGATCTGCGACGCGAACGGGGCCATGAACACGAATGTCGCGCGCAGGCCGAGCCCTGCTTCGCTCGTCACGTCCGCCTGGATGAACGCGGCGGTGCGCCCGCGGCGGAGGCGGTGCGCGGTGATCGTCACCGGGCCGCTGAGCGGGCCGACGAACGCGACCTGCGCGGAGCGGAGCGGGGGCAGGTTGGTATCCGACGCCTTGGCCGCATGAAGCGCGAGCGCGGCGCTGAACCCGCCGAACGCGGTGCGGCCCTGCAACCAGCCGTCGGGCACCATGCTGCGCCAGCTCCCGCCCTCGACCGGCTCCAGCGCGGCGACCGCCTCGGCAAGCGAGGTCACGCCGGCTTGCCTGTCGTGGCGGTTTGGCCGAACAGCACCCGCCGCTGCTCGTCGGTCATCGGCGCGGCTCCGTCGCTCACCGCCTTGCCCTTTTCATAGGCCGTGATCGTCGCCGGGCGCTCGCGGATCGTCTCGAACCAGCGTTGCAGGTTGGGAAAGTCGCTCAGCGTCTGTCCCTGCAATTCGTGCGGGACGATCCACGGGTAACAGGCCATGTCCGCCACCGAATACTCGCCCGCGACGAACGCGCGGTCGGCCAGCCGCCGGTCGAGCACGCCGTACAGCCGGTTGGTCTCCCTGACGTAACGGTCGATCGCGTAGCCGATCTTCTCGGGCGCATAGCGGTTGAAATGATGGTTCTGCCCCGCCATCGGGCCGAGCCCGCCCATCTGCCACATCAGCCACTGCACCACCTCGACATGCGCGCGCGGGGTCGCGCCGCCAAAATGCCCTGACTTGTGCGCGAGGTAGAGCAGGATCGCGCCCGACTCGAAGACGCTGATCGGCTCGCCGCCATCGGTCGGGTCATGATCGACGATCGCGGGCATCCGGTTGTTGGGCGCTACGCGCAAGAACTCGGGTGCGAACTGCTCGCCCGTGCCGATGTTGACCGGCTTGATCGTGTAGGGGAGCCCGGTCTCCTCGAGCATCATCGTGATTTTGTGCCCGTTGGGCGTGGGCCAATAATGCAGGTCGATCATTCAGCGGGCTCCAGCGACGGTGTTGGATTGGGGAAGCGCAACGACGGAACGAGCGTCGAGATGATCAGCGCGGACACCCCGAGCAGCGTTCCAGCGACCACGAACGCCGCCCCTTCGAACCCGCGCGCCGAGCCGAAGGCGAGCGACTGCGCGGCGATCACCGGGCCGAGCACGCTCGCGACCGAGTTGCTCGCGCCGATCCCGCCCTGCAACCCGCCCTGATGCGCGGCGTCCGTCATGCGTGACAGCAGGCCGTTGAGCGCGGGCCAGGCGATCGCAGCCAAGGAGCCGAACAGGAACACGACATAGACCTGCCATCCCGCCGTGGTGAAGGCGTTGGCGAACAAGCTGCCCGCGCCGCAGGTGAGGCC
>CAXTTU010000024.1:7407-18476 GCA_964247225.1 uncultured Sphingomonas sp.
ACCAACATCGGGACCATCACCGTGACCGGGATGGCGCCGCTCGCCGACCCGGGCGATGACGCGCGGGGTGACGAACACCTGCACCAGCGCCATCAGCGCGCCGACCCAGGCGAGCGACACGCCGATCTGCCACGGTCGCCAGCCGAAGCGGATGCTCGACCAGAATGCCCAGACGGCGGGGTAAACGACGCTGCCGACCTGCCACAGGAAGTTGGCGAGCAGCAGCGGGGTGGCGTTGCCCGCGTGGAACAAGGGGCGGAACGAGCCGAGCACGGTGGCGTCCCGCCAGCGGAACGCGCGCCGGTTCTCTGGCGCGAGCGTCTCGGGCAACAGGAACACCATCGCCAGCGCGTTGACCCCCGCCAGCCCCGCCGACAGCAGGAACGGCGCGCGCACGCCCAGCCCCGCGACCAGCCCGCCGAGCGCCGGGCCGAGGATAAAGCCGACCCCGAACGCCGCGCCGATCAGCCCGAAGGTGGCGGCGCGCTTCTCCGGCGGCGACACGTCCGCGATCACCGCGCCCGCGGGCCCCGTGACCGACCCGGTCAGCCCCGCGATCGCGCGGCCCAAGAACAGCCAGGCGAGCGTCGGGGCGGCAGCCATCACCGCATAGTCCGCCGCAAAGGTCAGCATCGAGGCGATCAGCACGGGCCTGCGCCCGTACCGGTCGCCGAGCAGCCCCAGCACCGGCCCGGCGAAGAACTGCGCGATGGCATAGGTGGCGAGCATCCAACCGCCCACGCGCGTCGCCTCCGCCACGCTCATATGTCCGAGCCGGGTGATCAGCGACGGCAGCACCGGCAGGACGATGCCGTATCCCATCGTGTCGATCAGCACGGCGGCGAGCACGATGGGGATGGCGCGGTTGGAGAACATGGCGCGGCGTGTGGCACGAAAGCAGTGGGCGGGAACAGGGCGAAACGTCGCGCGCGGGCTTGGCGGCGCCGCGCTTCCGTGCCATGGCGCGCCATACCCGATCTTCGAACCGGAGTTCCCCCGCATGGCGAGCGTCGCCGAGTTGGACCGTCCCGCAGATACGACCGACGCGTTCCGCGAGCAGGCGCGCGCGTGGATCGAGGCGAACTTTCCTGCGTCGCTGCGTGGCAAGGACGCGGGCATGTCGGCGGTCGAGGGTCCGACGGAGGAGTCGCCGGACGAGCGCGCGTGGCGCGTCGCGATGGGCGAGAAGGGCTGGGGCGTCCCGACCTGGCCGAGCGAATATGGTGGCGGCGGGCTGACCCGCGCCGAGGCGCGGGTGCTTGGCGAGGAACTCGCGCAGGTGGGGGCGTACAACCCGATCGGCGGGATGGGCGTGATGATGTTCGGGCCGACCTTGCTCGAATACGGCACCGAGGAGCAGAAGCGCCGCTACATCCCCGACATCGCGCGCGGCGACGTCCGCTGGTGCCAGGGCTATTCGGAGCCGGGCGCGGGGTCGGACCTAGCCTCGCTACAGTGTTTCGCCGAGGACCGTGGCGACCACTACCTCGTCAACGGGCAGAAGACCTGGACCAGCGGCGGGCAATGGGCGGACAAGTGTTTCATGCTGGTCCGCACGGACAAATCGCAAAAGCATGCCGGGATCAGCTTCCTGCTGCTCGACGACATGCACGCCGAGGGCGTCGAGGTGAAGCCGATCGACCTCATCTCCGGCTTCTCGCCGTTCTGCGAGACATTCTTCACCGACGTCCGCATCCCCAAGGAAAACCTTGTCGGGCGCGAGGGGCAGGGCTGGGAGATCGGCACGCGCCTGCTCCAGCATGAGCGCTCCAGCCTGTCGGGCGGCGGCAGCGCGAGCCGGGGCGCGACCAAGCCGATCAGCGAGGTCGCCAAGGAGTATCGCGGGACCGATGCGGACGGGCGGCTGGCCGACCCCGACCTGCGGATGCGTGTGGTCCGGCACGAGATGGACGCGCGCGCCTTTGCCCTGACGCTGCGGCGCGCGGCGCTGGAGGCGAAGTCGAACCAGGGACCATCGGCGGCGACCTCGATCATGAAGAATGTCGGCGCGCGGGTGACGCAGGAGCGCGCGGAACTCGGCATCGAGATCATGGGCATGAACGGGCTGGGCTGGGAAGGCGAGGGGTTCACCTCGGAGGAGCTGCACCAGACGCGCGTCTGGCTGTTCGGCAAGGCGGTGTCGATCTATGGCGGCTCCAGCGAGATTCAGAACAACGTGATCGCGAAGCGGATCCTCGGGATGCTCGATCACCAATAGGTTCGGAGAGGGGCGGGAGGACGCGAAAGCGGACCTCCCGTCATAATTTCTCCCTCTTCCCTCAGGGGAGAGGGTCGGGGAGAGGGGTGGATAGGATGCGGGCGGAGGTGATTACCTCCCCTCTCCCCAACCCTCTCCCCGTGCCACGGGGAGAGGGAGTTAGATGGCGGTTCTCAACGACGAACAGGTGATGCTCCGCGACATGGCGCGCGAGTGGGCGGACAATGAGTCGCCCGTCACCGCCTTTCGCAAGCTCCGCGCGGCGCAGCGGCCCGAGGGCTTCGACCCGGAGGCGTGGCGCGCGGTCGCGGAGATGGGCTGGGCGGGCGTGGTCGTGCCGGAAGAGCATGGCGGCTCCGCGTTCGGCTACCTCTCGCTTGGGCTGGTGCTCGAACAGCTCGGCCGCAACCTCGCCGCCTCACCGCTGGCCTCGGTCACCGCCGCCGCGACCGCGATCGTGCTCGGCGGAGATGAGAGCGCGAAGGCTGAGTGGCTGCCCCGGCTTGCCTCGGGCGAGGTCGTCGCCACCCTGGCGGTCGACGAAGGCCCGGTGCATCGCGGGGTCGACAGGCTGGGGACCACCGTCACGGACGGCAAGCTGACCGGAACCAAGATGTTCGTCGCGGAAGGAGACTCGGCGACGCTGTTCGTCGTCGCGGCAGCGGACGGGTTGTACCTCGTCGCGGGCGAGGAAGGCGTGACGCGCACGCATCGCCACATGGCCGACGAGCGCAGCCATGCCGACGTGCGCTTCGATGCCGCGCCCGCTATCCGGCTCGGCGGCCCCGATCTCACCGCCGCCGTTGTCGACCGCGCCACCGCCGCGACCTGCGCGGAGATGCTGGGCATGGCCGAGCAGGCCTTCGCCATCACCAACGATTATCTCAAGACCCGCGTCCAGTTCGGCGCGCCCTTGTCGACCTTTCAGGCGTTGCAGCACCGTATGGCCCGGATGTTCACCGAACTGGAGCTGATGCGATCGGCGGTCGAGGGTGCGCTGGAGGCGATCGACGCGCGCCGCTCGGACACGGACCAGGCGGTGAGCCTCGCCAAGGCGATCAGCAGCGACACGCTGAAGCTCGTCAGCCGCGAGATGATCCAGCTTCACGGCGGCATCGGCATGACCGATGAGTATGACGCGGGCTTTTATCTGAAGCGCAGCGCAGTGCTGGAAGCGATGTGGGGCAACGCGGCGTGGCATCGCGAGCGGTTCGCGCGGCTGAACGGGTACTGATGCGGTGGGCTCCGTTCCTCGCGCCCGCGCTGGCAGGGGTTCCTGACCGGCGACCCCGCGAGGCGGAGCGTGATGCGTTCACGCTCCGCTTCGACGCGAGCAAGTGGGAGCCCGCGCCAAACGAGCCCGAGCCCCCCGTCCGCCGCATGACCGACCGCGACGAGAAGGTGGCGCTGACGCTGATGGTGGTGGTGCTGCTCCTGTTGCTGTTCCTGCCACTGTCGATGGGGATGCTGGTTGACGTGGTACGGTATCTGCGGGGGTAGAGGGCTCGACCCATTCTCTAGCACCGTTCGTGCTGAGCCTGTCGAAGCACGGGCAAAGCGCACCACGTCTGCCTGTCCTTCGACAAGCTCAGGACGAACGGAGTTGGTGAAGCCAGGCCTTTGCAAGGCTACTCCAACACCCGGTCATCGAACAAGCCGAACAGCAGCGTTCCCGCGTACATGGCGATCGCGCGCTCCCTTGGCATCGTGCCCGCCCATTTGCGCATGTCGAACGCCGCGTTCTGGAGCGCCATCAGCGCCTGCGCTGCGATCAGCGGGTCGACCGCGCGCATCGAGCCCTCCGCCACGCCGTCGCTGATCGTGCCAGCATAGCGGCGCGCGACGCGATTCGAGCGGTCGACCATCGCTTGCCGGACCGGCGGGGAAAGTCCGCTCAGCGCGGTGGTGCGAAGCAGCGGCCCGCGCTCGCCGAACTGGACGTCGAGCAAAGTCGCGATCACGCTCGACAGCCGATGCCAGTGCGAGCCGCCGCGTTCATCCGCGAGCCGTTGCGCCTCTGCAATCACCGCGAAGCTGCGGTGGAAACACGCGATCACCAGCTCGTCCTTGGCGTCGAGATGGTGGTAGAAGCTACCCTTGGTGACGTTGAGTTCGGAGGCGATGCGCTGAACCGAGGCACCGTGATAGCCGAGCTCGTTGAGCAAACGCGTCGCCGCGAGCAGCAGCGCCTCGCGCGCGGGCTCCGCGCCATGGGTCAGTTCGATCGGCTCGGGTACCCAAGTGTCGCCTGCCTGCGCGATGCCGTGGCGGAACACCTCCATGAGCCGGCTTTCGACGCGGCGGTATTGGTCTAGGTCATAACGCTCCAGCCAGACGGGCAGCCAGAAAGTGTTCTCGAGCAGCACATGCGCGCGCGCGCCGTGGAGGTCCGTTTCCGCCCGCGACGCCGCCGGGCCCCAAAGCGAGCGCGTGGTGCGGAACACACGTTGCCACCCGCCCATCAGCCGCGAGCGCACCGCGCCCTCCGTTGCGCGCAGGTCGGACAGGATCGCCAGCGGCGTATCCTCGCCCCGCTCGATCCGGGCGAGGCGCTCCATGTTGACGCGCAGGTATCGCGCGACCCGCGCCTCCGGCGTCGGCTCGGCAAGCGCCTCCGCCAGCATCGCCTGCAGCGAGTCGAGCGTGTGCTCGAAGCACGCGGCGGCGAGGTCCTCCTTGCGCTTGAAATAATAGGTAACGCTGGTGGTGTTGAGCCCGACGCGGCGGGCGATGTCGGCGAAGGTCATCCCCTTCGCGCCCTGGTCGTTGATCGCCTGCGCCGCCGCGGCGAGGATCGCGTCGCGCTTCGCCTGGAAACGGCGGGTGCTGGTATCGGTACGGGCGGCCGCCCCCGCGGTCTGCATTCGGACAGCGTAGCAGCATCGCAGGGACGCGCCAGTCCCGCTTTACCGAATATCGGGTATGGTCTAGGCGGGCCGCTATATCCCGGCGGAGAGCGGCATGGACTTCACCCTCAGCGATCGCGAGACCTATTGGCGCGACCGCGTGCGCGACTTCATCGACCGCGAGATTCGCCCGCGCGACCACGAGTACCACCAACAGGCGAACCACGGCGAGCGCTGGAAGGTGCTGCCCGTGATCGAGGAGGTGAAGGCGCGCGCAAAGGCGGCGGGGTTGTGGAACTTCTTCATGCCGCCGCGCTCGGGCCGCGCGCATGTCGACGACACGTTCGAGTTCGAGGGCGAGCAGCTCACCAACCTGGAATATGCACTCTGCGCCGAGGAGATGGGGCGGATCGGCTGGGCGAGCGAGTGCTTCAACTGCTCCGCGCCCGACACGGGCAACATGGAGGTGTTTCTCCGCTACGGCACGCTGGAGCAGAAGGAGCGCTGGCTGCGACCGCTGATGAATGGCGAGATCCGCTCCGCGTTCCTGATGACGGAGCCGGACGTCGCTTCGTCGGACGCGACCAACATCCAGACGTCGATGGTGCGCGACGGCGACCACTATGTCGTCAACGGGCGCAAATGGTGGTCGTCGGGTGTCGGCGACCCGCGCTGCGAGGTCGCGATCCTGATGGGCAAGACCAGCTTCGATGGCTCGCGGCACCAGCAGCAGTCGATGATGATCCTGGAGATGGACGCGCCGGGGGTCACGATCGAGCGGATGTTGTCGGTGTACGGCTATGACCACGCGCCGCACGGGCATGGGCAGGTGCTGCTGGAGGACGTACGCGTTCCGGTCGAGAATGTGTTGCTCGGCGAGGGGCGCGGGTTCGAGATCGCGCAGGGGCGGCTCGGGCCGGGGCGCATCCACCATTGCATGCGGACGGTCGGCGTTGCCGAGACCGCGATCGAGGCGATGGCCAAGCGCCTCCTCACCCGCGTCGCGTTCGGCAAGCGGATTGCCGACCACAGCGTCTGGGAACAGCGGATCGCGAAGGCGCGGATCGACATCGAGATGACGCGGCTCCTGTGTCTCAAGGCCGCGGACATGATGGACAAGGCGGGCAACAAGGCCGCGCAGCTCGAGATCGCGATGGTCAAGGTCGCCGCGCCGACGATGGCGCTGCAGATTCTCGACGACGCGATCCAGGCGCATGGCGGCGGCGGCGTGTCGGGCGACTTCGACCTGGCGGGGCAATGGGCGGGCATCCGTACCTTGCGCTTCGCGGACGGGCCGGACGAGGTGCACAACCGCGCGATCGCCCGGAACGAGTTCGGAAAGTTCGCGGAGCTGCCCGAGGCGATCGAGGCCAAGGCGATGGTGCGGCGGTAACTCCTTCGGGGGAGAAGGAGTCCAAGTGAAAGCTGCGGTTCTGTTCGAGGCGAAGACGCCGCTGTCCATCGAGGACGTGAGCGTCGCCAAGCCCGCCGCGCATGAGGTGCTGATCCGCACCGCGGCGGTGGGCGTGTGCCGGTCGGACCTCCACTTCGTCGACGGTGCCTACCCGCACGCGATGCCGACGATTCCCGGGCATGAGGCGGCGGGGGTGGTCGAGGCGGTCGGGGACGAGGTATCGACGGTCCGGGTTGGCGACCATGTCGTCACCTGCCTGTCCGCGTTCTGCGGGCATTGCGAGTTCTGCGTCACGGGCCGCATGTCGCTGTGCATTAGCAGCGCGGTACGTCGACCCAAGGGCGCGGCCCCCCGGCTCACGCTCGGCGATAAGCCCGTCGCGCAGATGCTCAACCTATCCGCCTATGCCGAACAGATGCTGGTGCATGAGCACGCCTGCGTCGCGATCGACCGCGACATGCCGCTCGACCGCGCGTGCCTGCTCGGCTGCGCGGTGACGACAGGGGCGGGGGCGGTGTTCAATGCGGCGGCGGTGGTGCCCGGCGAGAGCGTGTGCGTGGTCGGCTGCGGCGGGGTGGGCCTCGCGGCGGTCAACGCGGCGCGGATCGCGGGCGCGGGGCGGGTAATCGCGGTCGACCCGGTGCCGGAGAAGCGCGCGCTCGCGGAGAAGCTTGGCGCGACGCATTCTGTCGATGCGCTGAGCGAGACGGCGGCGGACGAGGTGGTGGAGATCAGCCGCGGCGGCGTCCACCATGCGATCGAGGCGGTCGGCCGTCCGCAATCGGCGGCGACCGCGGTCAAGGTGCTCCGGCGCGGCGGCACCGCGACCGTGCTCGGCATGATGCCGATCAGCGAGAAGGTGGGGTTGTCCGCGCTCGACCTGCTCGCGGACAAGAAGCTGCAGGGGGCGCTGATGGGGCGCAATCACTTTCCGGTCGACATCCCGCGGCTGGTCGACTTCTACCAGCGGGGGCTACTCGACCTCGACACGATCATCGCCGACCGGATGCCGCTGGAGCGGATCAACGACGCGTTTGCCGAGCTTCGCCAGGGTGACACGACCCGCAGCGTGGTGGTGTTCGGGTGAGCGCCGGGCTGATCGAAGTGTCGGAGAAGGACCGGCTGCCCGAAGATCGGTTGACCGAGTGGATGCTCGCGAGTGTGGAGGGGTTCGAGGGGCCGCTGACCTACCGCAAGTTCGCGGGCGGGCAGTCCAACCCAACCTATCGCATCGACAGCCCCTCCGGCGCCTATGTCCTGCGCCGCAAGCCGTTCGGGCCGCTGCTGCCGAGCGCGCACGCGGTCGATCGCGAGTATAAGTTGATCGCGGGGCTGTACCCGACCGGCTTCCCCGTCGCGCGGCCTTATGGACTCTGTACCGACGACGGCGTGATCGGCGCGTGGTTCTACGTCATGGCGCTCGCCGACGGGCGCAATCTGTGGGACGGGACGTTGCCCGACTACCAGCCCGCCGAGCGGACCGCGATATATAACGCGATGTGCGACACGCTCGCCGCGCTCCACACCACCGATTACCAGGCGGCGGGGCTGGGCGACTATGGCCGGCCCGGCAATTATTTCGAACGTCAGGTCGCGCGCTGGACCAAGCAATACCGCGCCAGCGAGACCGAGCCCATGCCCGAGGTCGAGCGGCTGATCGACTATCTCCCGCGCACTATCCCTGCGCAGACGCGCACGTCGATCGTCCATGGCGACTACCGCATCGACAACATGATCTTCGCCGCCGGGGAGCCGCGCGTGATCGCGGTGCTCGACTGGGAGCTGTCGACGCTGGGCGATCCACTTGCCGACTTCAGCTACTTCCTGATGAGCTGGGTCACGCAGCCCGAGGGGCGTTCGGGCGTGATGGGCCAGACCGGCGCGGAGACCGGCATCCCGACAATGGAGGCGATGGTCGCGCGCTATTGCGCAGCGACGGGGCGCGACGGCATCCCCGACCTCAACTGGTATTTCAGCTACAATCTGTTCCGGCTCACCGGCATCGTCCAGGGCATCAAGAAACGCATCGTCGAGGGCACCGCGTCGAGCGCGCAGGCGGAACGCAGCGCAGCGCAGGTCTATCGGCTGGCACAGGCGAGCTGGCACTTCGCGGTAAAGGCGGGGGCGTGACAACAATGGGCAGCTTGTTCGACCTGACCGGCAAGGTCGCCATCATCACCGGCTCCTCGCGCGGGATCGGCAAGGCGTCGGCCTTTGCGCTGGCCGAGCATGGCGCACGGGTGGTCATCTCCAGCCGCAAGCAGGGCAGCTGCGACGCGGTCGCGGCGGAGATCAACGCGCGGTTCGGGGAGGAGCGCGCGCTCGCCATCGCGGCGAGCATATCGGACAGGGCGGCGCTGCAGCGGCTGATCGACGCGACCCGCGCCGAATGGGGTCGCATCGACGTGCTGGTCTGCAACGCGGCGTCCAACCCCTATTACGGGCCGCTCGCCGGGATCAGCGACGAGCAGTTCCGCAAGGTGCTCGACAATAACATCCTGTCCAACCACTGGCTGATCGGGATGGTCGCGCCCGAGATGCGCGAGCGGCGCGAAGGCTCGATCGTGATCGTGTCCTCAATCGGCGGCCTGCGCGGCTCGCCCGTGATCGGCGCGTATAATGTCAGCAAGGCGGCGGACTTCCAGCTCGCGCGCAACTACGCGGTGGAATACGGCCCGGACAACGTGCGGGTGAACTGCATCGCCCCCGGGCTGATCCGCACCGACTTCGCCCGAGCGCTGTGGGAGGACCCGGAGCGGATCAGGGCGGCAAACGAACAGGTCCCCTTGCGCCGGATCGGTGAGCCCGACGAGATCGCCGGCGCGGTGGTGTTCCTCGCGGCGGACGCGAGCCGGTTCATGACCGGGCAGGCGTTGGTGATCGACGGCGGCGTGACGATCTGATGGAGAGCGGGATGCGGTTCGAGGGCAAGTCGATCATCGTCACCGGCGCGGGCTCCGGCATCGGGCGCGCGGCGGCGCAGCTATTCGCCGCCGAGGGCGGGCGCGTGGTGGTCGCGGATCGGACGGAGGGCGCGGACGAGGCCGCCCAGCTCATTACGGAGGCGGGCGGCGTCGCCGAGGCGATCCGCATCGACGCGGGCGATGAGGCGGACGTTGCCCGCGCGGTCGCGCTCGCGGGTGAGCGGTTCGGCGGCGTCGATGTGATGTTCGCCAATGCGGGCATCTCGGGCGGGCTGGCGAACATCTTCGACACCGACGTGGCGCTCATCACCGAGGTGCTGCGCGTCAACCTGATCGGGCCGTTCCTCGCGATCAAGCACGCCGCCCCGCGCATCGCGGAGCGCGGCGGCGGAGCAATCGTGCTCACCGCCAGCGTCGCGGGCATCCGCTCGGGCGCGGGCTCGCCTGCCTACTCCGCCTCCAAAGCGGGGGTGATCAACTTGGCGATGACCGCGGCGCAGCAGCTGTCGGGCAGCAACGTCCGCGTCAACGCGCTGTGCCCCGGGCTGACCGAGACGGGTATGACCAAGCCGACCTTCGACTATGCGCGCGAGGCGGGGAAGACCGACCGGATCGGGCGGCTCAACCCGCTCCGCCGCGGCGCGCAGGCGGACGAGCTGGCGCGCGCGGCGCTGTTCCTCGCCTCCGACGACGCCAGCTATGTCAACGGTCAGGCACTGGCGGTCGATGGCGGCTTGTCGTCGAGCCATCCCGTCACGCGGCAGGAATATGGCCGAACGGCGGTGTGAAGGATCATCCGGGACCGTCGGGGGTTATAGCGCAGAACCGACAGGACACCGCTACCATGACTTCACTCGACGACCTGCTCCGCCGCGCACTGCGCCGCCTCTACGCCGCGCATGGGCAGGGCGCGCAGCAGATGACGGTGGACCTTTCAGCGGCGAGCGCGGGCGCGCTTCGCCGCGCGCTGCAGGCCGGCATGACGCAGAATACCAGGCAGATCGAGCGGCTCGAGCGCGTATTCAACCTGCTCAAGCTGCCGGTCGCGGGCGAGCATGACCCGGTGATGGCGGGCGTGTCGGAGGACGGCAACGCCGCCATTCGCGAGATCACCCGCTCGCCCGAGCTCGATCAGGAGATCATCCGCGGCGGCCAGCTCGCCGCGCATGTATACCTTGCCAATTACGGCACCGCGCGCGGCTATGCGGAGTCGCTCGGCCAGCGCAAGGCGGCGAAATTGCTGCAGAAGACGCTCGACGAGTTCGGCCGTGTCGACCGGCGCTACACCAAGCTCGCCGACAAGCTGCGCGCGGAGGTGCGGGGCGGCGGTGTCAAGGATGCGGCCAAGGTGCTCGCGGCGGCGGGCGCGGTCGCAGGTGGCTATGCCTGGCTCAACCGGGACAAGACACCCGCCCGGAGCGCGAGCCATGTCCATGTCGACCCCGCCCCGCGCGAGGTCGTCGTCGTGGAGCGCGAGACCACCGTCGTCGCGGTGCCCGTCGTCGCGACGGTTTAACCGCGCAGCCGCATTAGCCCTTCCTGCGCGGTGCTGGCCACCAGCCGACCGTCGACGGTGAAGATGCGGCCACGGTTGAACCCACGCGCGTGCCCCGCCCAGGGACTGTCGCAGTCGTAGAGCAGCCACTCGTCCGCGCGGAACGGTTCAT
>CAXTTU010000025.1:0-7551 GCA_964247225.1 uncultured Sphingomonas sp.
CTCCAGTTCCGTGCGATCGAGGTCGAGGTGGAGCGCTTCGAGCCGGCGCATCAGCATCGCCCGGAGCAGGTTGAGGGGCGCGCGCGACGAGATCACGACGTTGCGGCCCTGGGCGGCGGTCTGCCGGTAGCGGATCACGCGCACCGACTGGTTCTGGAGCTGCCGGCGATCGAGGAGCTCGTCGTGGTTGACCACCCATACGGCCAGGTCGTGCGTCTCCTCGAAGATGCGCGCTGTTCGCTCGTCGCGGAAGTCGAGCTGCCGCACCGGTAGGAGCCTGCGGCCGGGGCCCGCGTCCTCGTGCCGCACGAACGCCGTGACCGCTCCCAGGTGGGCCCAACCCTCCACGCTCTGCACCGGGCAGCACAGGTAGGCCGTCGTCTTGAGGTCATCCGCGGCGGCGGGCCTGCGGCGCGACCAGCGGGCCGGCAGCAGCGTTCCGAGATCGGTAGGTTCGGCCGAGACCGAGTACCATTCGACGGTGGCGTGCCGGGATATGACGTCCTGGCTGAAGACGATGTCGTAGGGACGACCGTCCCGCGGGTCGGGCGGGGGCGCCTGGTCGGCGATGACGCTGATCCTCAGCCGCGCCATGAAGTCCTGCGTGGCCTCGGACGAGGAGTGCGCGTCAGCGGAACCCTCGTCCGCCGACAGGAGGGACCGGTAGATGTCCCTCAGCCGGGCGGGGTCGGTATTGCGCAGCATGACCTGGCAGCGCACGTCCTCCCCGTCGTCCTGGAGGTCCTCCAGGCCCGTGACCACCCGTCGCGGCAGCCGCTCGGACTCGCAGTTGAAGAGCACGACCGACATGTTCGATCGCTCGTGCGGGTTGAGCGACAGGTAGCGCTCGACCAGGCCGAGCAGGGCCGTCCCGCCCTCGCCGACGTCTTCGCTGGCGTCCCCGGTCGCGGTCGGTCCAGCCGTCGGCCGTTCGTGGAGCGAGTAGTCCCCGTAGTGCGCGGCGAGGCCGAGGAGCTCGGGTCTGCGCCCGTTCCACGCGAGCGTGACCTCGGGATAGAACGGATGGTCGAGATCGGTGGCTAGGTCGCGGAAGAACAGCCTGGTGTCGCCCGAGATGCCCTCCGCGCCGTCGAGCACCAGCTGCACGACCTGCGCCACCAGGCGCGCCTTGCGCCACATGGCCGCGAGGCGGAGCGGGTGCCACGGTGCGACGATGGCCGCGGGCGGCCCGTCGTCGACGCCGGCCTGGCCGATCTCGAGCAGGGGTCGCAGCAGCAGCTCGCGTGCGCGGTCCCCGGCGGTGCCGGTCACGACGGCGTCCAGCAGGGCGGCGTAGGCGCTTGCCTGCTCGCGGTTGGCCCGCGCGCCGACGCCTTCGGTCCTGAAGCCGCGAACCGCGACCGCGAAGGCGGAGCGGAACGCCTCGAAGGCGTCGTTGAGAGCGGCGGCGGCCGATGGGCCGATCAGTCCGTCCGTGGCGGCTGTCGCCAGGTTGCGTGGCCAGATCTCCGCGACGTCCCGCTCGCGGCGGTAGGTCGGCAGCAGCGAACCTCGATCGCGGTCGTAGGCGGGCACCAGGGAGCGCACGTCCTGGAGATCGACCGCGCCGGGGCGCTGGCCAGCGAACGCCGCCTCGCGCGCGGCCCGTCCGAGGAGCAGCGGGTTTGCCTCCAGGCGTTCCCAGTCGTCCGCCATCTGCGACGAGATCGCGTCCGGCCGGTAGCGCCATATGAGCTGGGCGGTGGCGCTCGAGCTTCCTCCCGCGCCGTCGTGGGTCTCGAGCTCGAGCTGGAACCTAAGCTGCAGCGCGGCCTTGGCGAGCGAGCGGTTGGTGGCCGCCTTGTCCCTGGTGCGACGCCATTCCCGGACCACAGCGGGAAACTCGAGCAGCGATCCGATCTCCCAGTTGACGCCCGACCCGATCAGCGTCGGCAGGCCGGCGTAGCGGGCGGCGAACTGGAGCCCGGCGTCGGTGTTGAGCGACCTGAGTTCGCGTTTGGTGGCCTGATCGCAGCGGATCCGCAGGGTGCGGCTGGCACCGGGTCCCGCACGCGCCAGCAGCGTCTCCATCGAAGCCGCCAGTCCTGCCAGGAAGTCCTCTGTCTCGCGTGGCCGCCCGAAGATGAACTTGTCCCAGGCGGACTTCAGGCGACGGTCCTGCCGGATGTCGTCGCGGTGGTCGTCGTGGAAGGCCACGTCCTGCTCTCGCGGCTCCGAGGGCATCCGCTGGGAGAGCAGCCTCAGGTATTCCTCGTCGTCGAGGGTCAGCAGTCCGGGGTCGCCCTCCTGGAAGTACCTGAGCGTCTCCCCACCGAGGTTGAGCTTCTCCCGCGCCAGTCCCTCGAAGAGCGGCTTGATCCTCTCCCAGTCGCATTCCGCCAAGTGGCGTGCCTGCTGGTTCCACCCCGGCGGGGCGGCGATGAAGGCCTGGATCGTGGGGTGCAGATCTTCCGGTATGGCGTCCCGGACTCTTCCGAACGCCTGTGCCAGGTCGTCCTCGTTGAGCAGGATCTGGCTCTGCGTCTCCTTGAGCAGGAATGGGCGCCGCCGCTTGCGGAGCGCCGCGAGCTCCCGGCGCCAGCTGGAGGGATACCTGCGCGCCCTCTCCTTGAGACCCAGGAACGCCGCCCGGTCCCTCGGCATTTGAAGTTCCGGCAGCGCCCATCCGAGCGCGTCGAGCAGCGGGTGACCCTCTACCTCGACCCCCTCCCGGGCGGCGATCACGTAGGCGGCGAATCGGCCTATGGGAGCGATGGCGAGCTGGGAGAGGCCGGCGAGGGCGCGCTCCCACCAAAGCCGGGCCTCCTCCGTGAGCGCGAGGCCGCGGCCGGCCTCCTGGATCCACGGTCCGACGCGCTCGGTCAGCTGGGCTACGCCGAGCTGCGTCATCTCCGGCAGCGACATCTCCTCCGCGCCGTCGCCGGGCAGCGTGGCGTTGGTGGTGAGGAACGCCTCGCGATCGCATCGCGCGCTGCGGTAGTAGGTGGCGTTCCGGTCGCTGAGCGCTCGTTCGGGCAGCCCCGATCCGCCGAACAGGCCGCGCGGCAGCCTGATCTCGATCCGGTCCGACAGGCCGGGGTCGTCGAGGACCGCGCGCGCGATGGCGACCGTCTGCGGGACGCTCAGCCCATCCAGCAGGAAGCGGGCCGTCCCGCCGCCCTCGCTGATGCCGGCCAGGCTGTCGTGCAGGTGGATGGCGGCCACGCGCCCGATCAGGGCATGCGACGTCCAGAGCGTTTCCGATCGCTCGCTCATCGCGCGACGCCTTTCGCGAATGGGTTCTCGACGAACGCGCAGGCGTCGGAGAGCCGTCGCAGCAGGCCGAGCGTGCGCATGCGGCGCTGGAGGCGGGCCGAGTTGTTCTGGAACGCCTTGCGGTCGAAGTCCTCCGCTTCGAGCGCCTGCTCCGCCTCGCGTTCGCCGACGACCAAGCCATACCGCTCGAATAGGAGGGCTAGGAACTCGGGGTAGGTCGTCCGGACCGGCACGTTCGCGAGGATCAGCGTCTTCAGGAGGCCATCGCTCGGAGCGTAGCGGAGCTGGGTGGTGCCCCGTGGCGATACCAGGCCCGCGCCCGCGCCGTAGGAGCGGTGGACGTTCGCGACGTGCTGCCGATGGCGCGAGACGGCGGCGCGCCGCAGGGCAGCCAGGAGCTCCTCCGGTTCCTGCGGCCCTGCATAGTCGTCCTCGTCCGGCCACCTGACGGCATCGATCATGGCGGCCCGACAATCATGGAAGGGGGCGTCCCCGGACGACGCGTCGCGCCAGCGCTGCGTGGCGGCGATCCCGGACACGTACGCCTCCACCGCCCGCCGTGGCAGGGCGTCGTTGCGCTGGAAGCTGGAGATGGACAGCTCCCGCACGGGCGTGCGCCGTGGCGCGAGCACCTCGCAGACGATCGACGGCTTCGCGTCCCCCGCGACCTGGGCGGCGACGGCGAGCTGGTAGGCCATGAGGTGGAGGGCGCCGAGTCTCGCGAGGTGGGGGTAGGCGTCGAAGCGGGGCAGCGCGCCATCCAGGATGGCCAGCCAGTCGCGCGCGAGGGCGTTGAAGGACTCGTGCCTCGCATATGGCAGGTAGCTGTTGCCGCGGGTCTCGCGGTCCTCCTCGTAGTCCGGCTCCAGCAGCGCCATGAGCTTGTCGCAGCTGTCCCCGTCCAGCATGGCCGCGAGATGCGGGCGCAGTGCCTCCGCCGCGTCCGACCTGCAGAGCATCTGGTAGAGGAGTTCTCCTGGAAGGCCGAAGTTGATGTACTCGCGCGCCGCCGACCCGCCGCGCACGTTCAGGTCCTCGTAGAGCGAGTGTCGGCCGAACGGGAACACGAAACGCGAGCTCCAGCGCTTGTTGGACCCGTTCTCGATCGTCGACGAGCGCAGCATGCCGATCAGCGACGCGAAGTCGCGGAAGGAGCCGAACCGCTTGCGCAGGTAGCCGAAGTCGCCCTTCGGCAGTCCTTGCGCCGATCGCGCCATGAGGGGCAGCCACTTGTCCCAGCTCGCCCCGTCCGCGAGACCTTCCAGGGCGATCCGCGCGAGGGACTCGTTGTTGTAGAGGAGGTTGCGCGCATACATGCGCCGGGCGGGCTTGAAGGCGAGCGGGTAGGGCCGCCCCTCGTCGTCGAGCAGCCGGCCCACTCGCTCGCGCGCCTCCGCGACGCCCAGGAACTCGAGGAACATCAGCCACGGGCTCGTCGAGTCCCAGAGCCGATGGCCCCATATCTGCTCGTCGACCCACATGGCGTTGCTGGGGTGATGGGCCGCCGGGGGCGGCGGCAGGACGGCCAGGGGCTCAGGCAAAGGCCACCTCGATGGTCTCGTCCGCGGGCTCCCCCGCCTGGTTGAGGCTGAGCAGCCGGAAGGTGAGGTCGCTGGCGGCCTCCTCGGGCCGGAGCCTGCCCAGGGCGCCCAGCACCACGCTCTTGAAGGCCAGAATGTCCTCGTGGCATTCGCGCGAGAAGCTGCTCGGCAGCGCGCCTTCCGCGACCCGCATCAGGAACTCGTAGCGCACGAGGTTGAGGGGGAGCGTGCAGCGCGTGTCCGAGTCGAGCTGGACGAGCATGACGGGCAGGGGGTTCCCCGCGACGACTTCGATCCGCTCGTCGCGCCGCGGGGTGACCGACACGCGGTCTTCCAGGAGCTGGCTGGTGCCCGCCCCGGAGTTGGACAGACTGGTCGCCAGCAGCAGCTCCCGGTCGGTGGACACCAGCATCCCGGTGAACACGCGATTGAGGCCGTTGACCAGTTTGGCGAGGATGGGGCGGGGCGTCCGTCCGCCCTCGCGCAGCGGCGCCACCACTTGCTCGAGGAACTCGCCTGCGTGACTGAAGGCCGTCAAACTCCAGAGGCGGAGCTCCTCGGCCTGCTCGTCACGCACGCGGAAGAAGAGCGCGCGTCGTTGCGCCGCGAGGGACTCCAGGAACGGATGGTCGCCCGCCACGCCCGCCTCCGGCCGTTCCAGGTAGTCGTTCCGCTCGGAGCGGAGCTGATCGAGCATGGCGGGCGGGGTGGGGCGGATGATCAGCTCCTCGTAGTAGGGCGCGAGAGCCTCGTCGTCCGGTCCGAAGAGCAGGATGTTGTCGATCCGGTTGGTCGTCTCCTCCCCGATGCCGAAGCGGCCGAGGAACTCCATGATCTCCAGGGCGTCCCGTCTCGCTCGCGTCAGGTTGGCGCCGAACACGTTCTGGTGGATGTCGGAGAGGTGCGCGGTGCGCTCGCGCAGGCATGGACGCACGTCGCCGGGCGCCATCAGCCGCTCCTTCACGCCCGGATGGCCGAGGATCGCGTTGGCGAGCAGCAGGAGGATTCGTCGGATCGGGGTGTGGAGCTCGCTCATGTCGAGCAATCGGAAGAGCTGACCCAAGCGCGACCGGAACTCGGGCCGCGTGAGCGCTTCGTAGTTGCGGCGTATCGGGCATTCCGGACCGAAGAAGCCGTCGATCTCCGCCTCCTCGTAGGCCGCCGTCCAGCCCTCGTGGAGGAGGACGGCGTCCAGGGCGAGTTCCAGAAGGGCGGCGCAGGGCACCCGGCTGAGGTGGAAGAGCGCGACGGAGCCCTCGCGGACGGGCTCCCCGACGAGCTTCGCCTCCAGAAGCGCCGCCGCCCGGCGGTCTATCCCGTCGTCCTCCAGGCGGCCCCATGCCTCCAGAAGCTGACCGTCGTTGGCGGCGAGGACGAAGATCTCGTCGGGATCGGGGTCGAAGAAGGATGCGCCGACCGCTTGCAGCAGGCTGCGCTTGTCGGGGTGCCGGCCATGCGGGCCTGCGCTGGGCAGTCCGGTGAGATCGCGGATGACGCCGACGGTGCGGGTGCGGCCCGCGACCACCGCCTTCACCTCGTGGTAGATCTCGTCCGAGGCCCATGATGCCTCGTCGCCGTCGAGCGCCGCCCAGGCCTTCCCGCACAGGCGGCTCTTGCCGTCGCCCGCCGTTCCGGTGAGCACGATGCTCCTGGCTGCCTCGGCGGCGGGCGAGAGAAGGGACAGCAGCTCGGCCTCGACCGGATGCGGGAAGTCGATCGCACGGACGCTCAGCCGCCTGGCGGAGCGCTGGATGTGCTCGTCGTACATGTTCTCGTTCTGGGAGATCGGCCCGTACTGCCGCAGAAAGCGCACCCAGCGCTCGCCCAAACCCGCCAATTCCACCCCCCGTCTGCCTATTGCCTTTAGCATTGCATGTCGCTCGTCCGGCCGCCAGTCGCGCCGACCTTCAGAGCGAGCAGATGAGGCAACCCTCCGGCTCCTCCTCGTCGACCTCCGCGCCGGCCAGGACCGCCACGAGCGGCAGGTCCTGCCGCTTGGCTGCCTTCCGGGCGCGCGTCGCCTCCCAGTTGCGCTCGATTGCCGCCATCCGCTCCGGTCTCTCGAGTTCCACGAGGGACTCGCTGGACGTCCAGGTGAACCCGCCGCTGACGAGCGCGCTGCGCTCCTCGTAGGCCTTCGCCTGCTCGTAGAGGTCCGGGTGCTTGCGCCTCAGGCGGACCCATTCGATCTTCTGCTGGTAGAAGCAGAAGAAGCAGCCCGAGCGTGAGCGGCCCCAGTCCATGTACGGTGGGAGACCCAGCCCGCTGTCCTCCAGGATGCGGATTATGTCGGCGCGGACCAGCCCCTCCTCTTGGAACGGATAGACGGCGGTGATGTTCGGCTTCGTGCTGATGTAGCCCGTGCGCGCCTCATCGGCGCGAAGCCCGACGTAGTTGATGACGGGATCGTCGCCCACATAGGCCTCGAAGGGCTTCAGCTTCAGCATCTTGGTGCACCAGCGCCGATGGTTGGACGGGAGCATGTCACCGTAGACGGCCAGCCAGTGCTCGAACGAGTCGTCCGGCGTCGTATGCACGACCGGGCGTCCGAGCAGGCTCTTCAGCTTCTCCATGTAATCATACGTCTCGGGAAGCTCCTTCCCCGTGTCATGGAAGATGTACTCCATCTCCGGCACCCGGTCGCGCAGGTGGACGGCGAGCGCGGCGCTGTCCTTGCCTCCCGAGAGGCTCAGGATGTGACGTGTGCCGCTCATTGTGGCTCCCTCGGCGTGGTGGAAGGGCGACGACCGCAGATCGACGCTCGGCCCGGGCAGGGCCAACGGCTCATGACGCC
>CAXTTU010000025.1:7561-17993 GCA_964247225.1 uncultured Sphingomonas sp.
GGCCAGGAGCGCCTCCGCCAGTCCGGCCAGCACCAGTCCGGGCTCGATGTCCTGCTGCTGCTGGATGAGGTGCACTATCGAGCGGGTGAACAGCTCCTGCTCCGCGGTCCTGTGTTCGAGCGACATGACCGAGACCCGCTCGCGGCCGTCCGCGTGCGTGAGCGCGAGTCTGATCGCAGACCTTCCGCGCTTGCCGGCGCCGAAGGCGGTCGCCTCGAGGCGGGCGAACGCCTGGCAGGTCTCGTCCAGGCGCACCCTCCATGCCGCGACGTCCTGATCGACCCATCGCGAGGGCGGCTTGCCCACGAGGGCTCCGCCGATCGCCTCGATCCACGGATCGTCGGCGAGCACCCGGTCGGAGATGCGCTGCGTGAACGTCCGCATCGCCTGCTCCCGCACGCCGAAGAGCAGTGGCCCGCCGCGAGCGGCGAGCTGCTCGCGAAGGTCGCCGGCCGCGCCGAGCGCGGCTCCGAGCTCGGCCCGCATCCGGTCCAGCAGCGTCGGGTAGCACGCCTGCAGCTCGGATACGGCCGACTGCAGCAGCCTGGCGAACTCCTCGGCCGCGCCGACGTCCGGCGCGTCGCCGGGTCCGAACGGGGGAAGGCCGCAGGCTGCCGGCAGGTCGCGGAAGACGAGGTCGATCGGGCTCTTCGCTCGCCGCAGCGCATCGCGCACGTCGCGTGCCATCGCGCTCGGGTCGCCCGAACGCTGGACGTGAAGGTTCAGGCCGGCCGCGAAGCGGACCAGCGGCGCCACGACCGCGAGCAGGCCCTCCTCTCGATCGTCGCCTCCGAGCGTCGCCGCGAGCCTGCGGTAGACTTCGTCCCTCACCCCCTCCAGCGCGACCCACTGCAGCTGGAAGTGCTCGGGCGACTTCAGGATGCGCATGAACGCCTGTCCGTCGACCTTGGGGCAGTAGGTGCCACGCTCGAACAGCGCGACCCGGTGCCGGTTCGCTACCAGCACGATGGCGAGCAGCAGCGGCGCGAGTCCGGCCCTCACGCCGTAGGGCTGCGCGGCGAGCCGGGCGTAGACGTCGGTGACGCCGACCCGGCCGTCGCCTCCCGCGATCGCGTCCAGCGAGGCCAGCAGCGCCGGGCGGAGGCGGAGGGGATCGTGCCCCTCCTCCGGAACGTCGATGGACCACGCGTCTCCGCGCAGGCGATGGACGCCGCCTCGCAGCAGGACCGAGAGGAATAGGGCCCGTTCCGGGGGGTTCTTGCTCGTGCCGATCCCGAGTGCCGGCTCGTGGGCGGCGCTGAACATCCCCTCAACGAGACGCTGGCGCGCGCCGGCGGCCGCGCTGGTCAGGGCGTGGCGGTTGATGAGCTCGTTGTGCACGAGGGGCGACGCGGCGTAGAGTTCGTCGCACACCTGGCTGACCAGAAGGTGCGCGGAGTCTGGCGTCGCGAGCTCGATGCCTTCGCGGAAAACGGCGGTGCCGGGACCGGGCCGCTGGCCCGCGAGACCCAGCGAGGCTTCCAGCGTGTCCACCAGGGAGCCCTGCAGATCCGAGATCCGACGTTCGATTTCCGCCGCGGCGTATGCGTCCTCGCGCAGGGCGGGGGCGTTCGCCTCGATCCAGCGGTGCCGGGACAGGTCCGCGACGATCGGCGCGAGACCCGGCATCGGGGGCGCCACCAGGACGACGAGCTGCAGGTCGTCGCCGGTCGCCTCCTTCGCCCAGGCGGCGGCGTGCAGCGCCTCCGTCCGGTCGTTGGGAAGGATGGCCACGATCCGGCCATCGGCATCCCGGTCGGCGGCGATGCCCGCGAGCCTGGAGGCGGGCACGACGCGGATCGGAAAGCGACGCGTGGTGCCGCTCTCGACGGAATGGCGCCGGGCGAGCAGGAACGGCCTGACCGGCATCGGGGCGAGGGTCGCCGCGACGTCGCTGCGGGCCGTCGGCCCGATCGCGCGGTCCGCGTCCGACCAGAGCGCCGAGAGGTCGACGCGGCGGCTGGTCCAGAGCCGCAGCCCGCTACGGGCCGCGCGTTCGAAGAGGACGCCCCCCGTCCTGAGCGCGCCGACCGCCTTGGCAACCTCCTTCGCGCTGATGCCGGGAGCCAGGCAGGCGGCGACCGCGGCCTCGCTGGCGATGAGGTCGGGCGCGTCAATCAGGTTCAGCATGCCGACCGTCTTGAGCACCGCGGTCTCCGTCGGGTCCGCGCCGGCCGCGCCGTCGAGCACCGCCCTGATCCGCTCCCAGTCCCCGGCACCCCCGCGCGCGACTAGCCGGTGCCCGAACGACGTCGAGACGTAATCGAAGAACCGGTCGACGGAGTATAGGCCGTCCCCCACGCAGGACGCGGCCGCGAACGCGCGCAGCCCGTTCGGCTCCTCGGAGGCGACGAAGCCGAACAGCGATCGCTCGTTCTGGCCGTAGCCCGAGAAGAAGCGCGAAAGGACGGGGACGCACGCCGGGTGCAGCGGGTAGCAGGGTTCGGCCGACTCCTCCCCGCGCGGGCCCAGCCATCCGAGTTCGGCCACGTCGTCCCGGCAGCGGGCGTAGCTCCGCGCCACGGTGGCGGGCAGCCGCTCCATTCTGGGCGAGAGCGCCGCCGACAGCAGCGCGGCGGTGTGGGTCAACGGGTGATCGAAGACGAGTTCGTCGAAGCGCTCGGCGACCTTCGCCCATTCCGTCCGCCACGAACCGGATGCGTCGTCCTGATACGACTGCACGCCCTGGTGGAGGACGAGCATGAGGGCCAGCGGCCTCTCGCCGGATCGCGCGGCGGCCTCGGCCAGGTCCTGCAACCTGAAGACGTCGCCGGCCCTCGGGTCCGCTGCCGCAGCCTCGAGGAACTTGCCCATTTCGTCGACGACCAGGAGCAGCCCGTCGTGCCGGCCGGTCCCCACCACGAGGTCGCGCAGCGCGAGGACGCCGTCGAACGGATCCATGCTCGCCAGCGCGTCTGCCGCCGTCCCGCTTCGCAGGTCGGGCCTGACCGCCGCGGCGGCCTCCGCGATCGCGTCGGCGAGCGCCGCTCGGAGGCCGGCGCGGGACCCGGACACCACCAGCGGGAACATGCGGGGGAGGTCGCCGATCGACTGCGCGAGCCGCCGCATCGGTGCGTCCGCTTGCCCCGACGCCGGGTCGAGTGCTGCGATCACTGCGAGCGCCAGCGCCGACTTGCCGACCCCGAAGTCGCCGGTCACCCTCCAGGCCCGCCGCCTCGACCCGGGCAGCATGCCCTGCATGATCTCGGTCGCGACCCGCTGCAGCCAGGGCGTCAGGACGTAGCTGCGGGTGGCGGCGCGGTCGTGGAGGTCCCGCCTGATCGAGACCGATCGGTAGAACGGCCCGGGTTCGCCCAGCAGGGCTGAGATCGGGGCTGTCGCTGGCTGCTTCATGCGTAGATCTCCCGGAGGCGGGCGGCGGGATCGGGCTGGTCCGCGCGCGAGATCGCGCCCGAATCCCCTGATGGCCGGTAGAGATAGCGCCCTGCGCTTCGCTCCAGGTGCTCCCGCAGGTCGTCCTCCGCGATCCTCAGCGTCGCTCCGGGCGACCCCTCCGCATGGGCGAGGTCCCTGAACGTGACGGTGCGCTCGCCGGCCCGGCGTTCGGCCCAGAAGCTCTCTATCGCGTAGTCCAGCACCGGGGCGCCGATCCGGCCCGCGGGCACCTTCGCGAGCGAATGGACGGGTTCCGCCCTCGACGCCCCCGCGCGCCTCCGTCCGTCGGACCTGATCAGACGCAAGTCCACCAGTGGGCCGTCAAGCACGTCCTCCGGTGCCGCGAGCGCGTGCGTTGGTAGATAGGTATGAAGCAGCGCGTCGACGTGCTGGCCGAGCGTGACCTCCGACAGGTCGTCCCCCTCTCGCGCGCTCTCCCGCTTCAGCTCGGCGACGAGTTCCGTCCGGGTGAAGTCGGCGCGCATGCGCCGGTGAAACACGAGGCGCCAGGCGGAAAGCGGCGAGGCTGACCGGGCTGTCACCGCCCAGTGCAGCAGCCATTGTGTCTCCGTCCGCTCGATGAACGGATCGAACCCGCTCGCTCCGAGCATGGCGGCACCGAACGGGCGAAGTCGCCAGGACCCTCCCTTCGCCTCGGCGACGTCGAACGCGTCGAGCCAGAAGCGGAGCGACTTAACCATGTTCTTGCCGAGCCCGAGCTGGATAATGGCCTCCTCGTCGGAGGCGAGCGCCGTGGCATCCTGCTCGATCAGACGCACGGCCTTCGGGAGCCAGCCGAAGCGGCAGGCGAAGGTCTCGTGGCCGCTGTAGCGCGGCTTGATCGCGACCGCGGCGTTCATCCCCACCTCCGCATCGTGACGGCGCCGTCCTTCATCGCGCCCACGATCAGGGTCGCGGCCCACCGGATCTCCTCCTCGGAGTTGAACATGCCGACGCCGATGCGCACGGCTCCTTCCGCAATCTCGTCGCCGACCTTCATCGCCGCGAGCACGTGCGAGGGACCGGGCGCGCCCGACTGGCACGCTGCGCCGGTGGAGACGTCCACCTTGCCCCATAGCCGGGCGACGACGGCGTCGCCCGGAACGTCACGGGCGGAGATGTGCAGCGCCCCGGGGAGGCGCGCTTCCAGATCCCCATTCACCACGAGACTCGGCACGCCGGCCCTGAGTTCCGTCTCCAGCAGGTCCCGCATGGCGCGGACGCGGGTCTCGCTCGCCACCATTTCCGCCGTGCGCAGTTCGCACGCGAACGCCATGGCGGTGGCGGTTGCGGCGTCGGGCGTCCCCAGCATAGAGTTCGCCAGCTCCCTCGTCCGACGCGTCAGCTGTCCCGCCAGCACGCCGCTCGCACGGGGACCGTAGAGCTTGGCTCCGCTGACCACCACCTGGTCCGCCCGCAGCGCGTCCCGCATGTCGATTTTGCCGGCGGCCTGGCTCGCATCGACCAGCGCGCGCGCACCGAACTCCCGCGCGACGTCGAGCACGGCGGCGATCGGCGCGACGGACCCCACCTCATTGTTCGCCGCCATCATGCAGACCAGGTCGACGCCTCCGCGGCACAGCCGCCTCAGCGCTGCGAGGTCCGGCTGCCCGCGGCCATCCACGGGGAAGATCGTCACCTCGGCCCGGTGCTGCCGTCCGGCGTCGGCCAGGTGCTTCAGGAGCGCGGGATGCTCGACGGCGGAGGCCAGCACCCGGGCTGGCCGTGCCGGGCAGCGGTCCACCGCGTCCTGCACGGCAATCCAGAGGGCGATCGAGGCGCCCGGCGTGAACGTGACCTCCTCGGCGGGCCGGTCCAGGAAGGCGCCCATCGAGGTGTGGGCCTCGGCGAGAATCGAGTGCGCCCGCTGCCCGGACGCGTGCTCGACGCTGTTCGGGTTCCCCCTCAGTCCCGACGCGATGGTGGCATGCCGCTCGATGACCCGCGGGTCGGTCGGCGTCGCGGCCAAGTTGTCGAGGTAGATGGTCACTCACCGGCTCCGGTCCGCCGTGGCCGACGGCGGAATATTCCGTGAACGCTACACGCCGAGGTCCCGGTCGTCGAGACGGCGGTGGGGATCTCGATCACTTTGGAGAGGCGGTCCGATGCTCGCAAGCCGCTTCTCGAACCGCTTGTCCGCAATGCGCCGCGGCTGCCAATGCTGGGGACGGGGCGGCTTGCGCCGACTTTGCCGAAGGTGGCCAGCCCTAGGCTGGCGATGCCGGCGACCTTTTCATCCCCGTCCCTGCGGGCGCTTCCAGGTCTGGTCGAGTCTGCCCTGTATCCGACGGCGAACTTCAGGATCCCTCGATGAACACCGCGATCGGGTGCGTAGCCCTGATGACGCTCAAATTGGGTGGTACGTACAGGTCCCGTCCGTCGTCACGCGCCGCCTCAGGCGTCCGACACCGGGGCGGCTGCGAGTCGGCGGAGGACCTCGCCGGCTTCGGCGAGCCTCTCGCGGACGAGGTCGTAACGAACCTGTCTGCCCTCTCGTGTGGACAGGACAAGGCCGGTACCGGACAGAACCGCGAGCTGCATGGAAGAGTTGGTTAGCGTCAGTCCGAGCGTCTCTGCGATCCGGCCCGCCGTCATGCCGCCCTGCTCGCCGAGGAGCCGGATGATCCGCCATCGCGAGCGCTGCGCGATGGCGGCCTGCACCGCGAACTCGGCGTCGTCGTCCATGTCCGGCACTTAGCGGCGCACTCGGGCGTCGGGCAAGCTGCGCCGGTGCGGAACCATGACACTTCAATAATTATTGAAATTCTGTTAACCTCCGATTAGATTGTGGTGCGAGGCCGCCACGCGGACAGGAGGAATGCATGATCGAGGACGACCGATCCGTGGGCCGCCGGCTCGCGTCCAATGGCATCGGGTCGAACGTGGTGCCGCTGCGGCGTCCTCTCGGCCCGTTGTCCGGGCCGCCCGCTCCCGCCAGCCTCCTGTCCTGCTCGTTGTCGCTCGAGGACGACCGCGGAGAGGTGAACGCGTTCTACGCCGGCGTGACGGCGGACCAGGCCGCCTTCGCGCAGAGCGTTCTGGACCGGTACGGACCGGAGGCTGCGGGCAGGATGCGTTTCGGAGGCGGCCGGCGCTGGTCGAGCGCAGTCGCCGACATGCTCGTGTCCGAAGCCATCGGACTCATGCTGCGGTCGGCGGCCGACGAGCCGCAGCATGAGGACTGCCTCGGCTTCCGGGTCGCGCTCGAGCTGGGCTTTCTCCGGTGAGCGGCGGCGCGGTCGACGCCGCTCCGAGGCCCCGTCGTGGCGGCCCCGCCGGTCCTGCGCCGTCTGGCCGCCGCAAGGGACGAAGTATGGATCCGATCCTGTTCAGCGCGGTCATGGCGTCGATGAGCGGTCCCGCGACCCTCATGGCGTTCTTCGCCTGCATCGCGACCGACGCGGACGCGTTCCGCGCCGTTCTCAAGGGCCGGATCGGGGTCCGGGCGGCGCGCGAGGCGCTAATCGTCGTCGGCGTCGATGGTCAGGACGAACTGGTGGTCTCCATGCTCGGCTCCGCCACGATCCGCCTGCTGCGGTGGGCCGCCGCGCATCCCGACTCTCCCCTGGTGGAGGGGCTGGTCGTCCAGCATTTCCAGGTTCTGGGGTCCGCGGACGACGGAGCGCTCGCATGACCGCGGCACCAAGTGGATCTCGACCTGCCGACGTCGGACGGCATGCCGTGTCCCGTGACCGTCGGGTCCCGACCGCGTCGGATCTCGATGCCCGCGCTCGAGGCTCCGAGCCGGCTCCGGGCAGCGCTCGCGCCTCGGGCGGGGAGAACGCGGATCGGCTCCGGCGTCGTCTGTGGAGCGACCACGGCGCGCTGAAGGCGCTTCGTTCGCTTGGCCTGCGCGACCAGACGATCCGCCGCTTCCGCCTCGGGATGAAGGAGCCCTATCTCTCCCGGACGACGGGGCTCGTGACCGAGCGGGCGCTCGCCTTCCCCGTCCATTCTCCCGACGGCGCGGGCCAGGCGCGGTGGGCGTTCCTGCCGCTCGAGGGCGTCACCGTGAACCCGCTGCATCCGGCCGGCTGGAGCGCCGGCCCGGTGCGCGCGTGCCACTCGCGGCCGGTCACCCGAGGGTCGACGCTGCTGGTCGTACCCACGCCGGTGGACATGTGGCTCGTGGCCCAGATGCTGGGGGACGCCTATGTGGGCATCGTCGTCGCGTGCCCCTGCCGGCCCGCCGGTCTGCCCATAGAATGGACTGACGCCGGCTACTGGCGGCTATGGGACCGCGTTGTCCTCGGCCTCTCGTCCCGCTTAGACGACGAGCAGCTCGCCGCCTCGATCGCTCGCGCTGGTCCCCAGGAGCTGTTCCGCACGGCCCCGCCCGGCGAGGACACCTGGGCCGACCTCGTGGTGCAGGGCGGTTCCGCGCACGAGATCCGCGCGCTCGTCCGCGACGCGCCCCGCTGGGCGCTAGTCCTCCGGGCCGATGACGAGCCGGACCGGGACGGGGTGTTGGTCGGCGAGTTCGGGTCCGAGCCGGTCGAGATCGAGGGCGCGTTCATCGGGGGTCGCCTGCATCACGTCGTCACCCTGGAGCGACGCGCGTTTGACGAGCGCTGCGGCGGCGGACGACTGGTCCAGCGCTACGTGGTCCGGGTGCTGCGCTCGGACGGCAGGCTGCTCGACGTGGAAGCGCTTCCGGCGCCGCCGGGAACTCCGCATTCCGCCCGGGTGCTCGCGCTGTCGGACGGCACGCGCATAGCTTCCATGCCCGTCGCCACGAGGTTCGGGAGCTGGCGTCACGCGTCGACGAGGGCTTTCATCGAGGCCCGCGCTCGTGGCGAGGAGCCCGCGCGACGGCCCCTCGCCCGTATCGTGGCGGACGTGGAGGAGCACCTGAGGGCGGCGGTGGATTTGCCGGAGCCGGACGACTACGCAACCGTCGCCCTATTCGTCGTCGCCAGCTACGTCCATCGGCTGTTCGACGCGCTGCCGATCCTGCTGGTGAACGGGCCGCGCGGCTCGGGCAAGTCTGAGCTCGGGCAGGCGGTGGCGTCCGCCTCGATGAACGGCCTGCTTGTCGGACGGACCACTGCGGCAGGGCTCGTCCGTCTGCTCGCCGAAAGCCGCGGGACCGTGGTTCTCGACGATCTCGAGCGGGTCGGCGCGGGCCGCGGCGGGACTGACGACGTCAGCCAGATCCTCAAGGTCTCGTACAAGCGTGCGACCGCGCGCCGGATCACGCCCGGTCGCGACGGAAGGGTCGAGGTCCAGGACTTCTTCTCCCCCAAGGTCGTCACGAACATCGCGGGGTGCGACGAAGTGCTGCTCTCCCGGACGATCGTCGTGACCACCCGGCCCGCTCGGGGCGGCATCGACCACGAGCGGTGCCCGGTCGATCTCGCGGCGCTCCGCGACGAGGCGCACGTATGGGCCATGTGCGAGGCGGCCCAGGTCGAGGCGGCCTACCGGCCGCTCGCCGCGTCCGCGCGCAGCCGTGCGGACGAGATCGCGGCGCCGCTCCGGGCGATGGCTGCTACGGCGGGCGAGGCGAGGCTGGCGGCGAGGCTCGAGCGGTCCCTCTCCCGGATAGAAGTGAAGGTCGCTGAGCCCGTGATGTCGCTGGTCGGACGCGCCGTCGACCGACTCGTCAACGAGGAGGGCGCGACCGCGCTGGCGCTGCCGCGGCTGCTGATGGAGATGGCTGTACTCGGCGACGGTGGGCCGCTTCCGTCGCCGGAGTCGCTCGGCCGTCTGCTGCTGGCCGTCGGCGCGCGCCGCAGCGACGACCGGGTCGAGCGGCGGCGTCTCCACGGCGAGCCGGTCCGCGTCCACCACCTCGCGGCGGACTTCCTAGGGGAGCGCGCCGCAGCGCGGGCGGTCAGGGAGGCGGACCCGTTCGCGTTCTGCACGGGCGCGTCCTGTCCGACCTGCCGCTACGTCGGGGTGTGCCCGCAGGTCGCGCCGGGTCTGCGGTCCCGCAAGGAGCGGGGGCGCGACACCCCGGCCTGACGGTCGCAGAATGCGAGTCCACGGCGGCGCTCATGCCGCTATTGACAGGCGCAGGCTGTCCGCGATCTGGAAGAAGCGCGCCTGCACGGCGTGGTTGCGGTCCTCGCTCCTGATGCGACCGTAATGGTCGTGGATCATGCGTGTGCTCGTCTGCAGCGCTATGGCCGCCTCGAAGTAGGGGTCCTGGCCGGGCGTGGGGTGCTTCAGGATGTCCGTGGCTCGGATGTCGCGATAGCAGTGCGGGCCGAACGGCTGGCAGTTCGGGACGCCGATCCTGCGGTAGGGGTTGCCGGCCACGTGGAGCGCGGTGAATCCGAAGACCAAGTGCCACATTGCCGATCGATCCAGCGCCCGCCCATTCGAGGTCAGCAGCAGGCGTTCTCTCGAGACCTCCCAGCCGCGATCGGCACCCTGCTCGAGGAAGAAGGGTCTGGACTCCTCAAGGTAGTCCCGGATCAGCTCATAGAGACCGAAGACATCCGGGAGATAGTTGCGGTACCACTCCCGCTTGAACTTGCGCCCGAAAATCACCGCGCTGCGGTAGTTCTTGAACTGCTTCCAATGAATCTGCAGCAGCCACTTCTGAAGGCCCCCGTCCCAGACCAGGTTCGCGTCCGGACAGTCCACTAGGATTTCCGATACATTGCTCGAGCGCAGCGTGGTGAGGGCGAATAGAAGGTTCGTCAACAGGTCGCGCCGATGCAGATGGAACTGAAGCGGGTGGCGCGCCTTGTTGGGCCAGCGGTCGGCCGCGAGACGCAGCTGCTTGAACAGAAGCCGGAGCGGGCGTTCGTCGTCGAGCAGGGCCTGGACCGGTTCCAAGGGATCCCTCATCGAGTCCGCTAGGATCTCGAGATCGCCGATGCCCTGCCGGTACTTCATCTCAGCTGCCCTCAGCCGTGCGCGGAACTCGTTCGGATCGAGGCCCGCCAAGGCTTTGGGCATGATCTCGACTCCGCTCTCTTTCGGGTTCTCCTCGCCCTC
Source organism: uncultured Sphingomonas sp. (assembly GCA_964247225.1). GTDB lineage: Bacteria > Pseudomonadota > Alphaproteobacteria > Sphingomonadales > Sphingomonadaceae > Sphingomonas. Next base: position 17,909 of record CAXTTU010000025.1, read on the forward strand.
CTCCTCGTCGCGGACCTTGCGCCCGCGGTGGTCGATGTAGGCGAAGGCGGGCACGGGGCGCGCATCGGGAACTATGCGACTCGCA
>CAXTTU010000026.1:0-17771 GCA_964247225.1 uncultured Sphingomonas sp.
CACCGCCAGCGCGCGCGAGCGGTCGGCGAGGATCGGCACCGCCTGCTCGTGCCGCGCGAGCCCCAGCGCCGCCGCGGTGCCGCCCTCAACCCGCCAGTCCTCATGCCCGAGCAGGGTGAGATGTCCATCGAGGAACCAGCGCAGCAGCGCGGCGCCCTCCCCCGCTAATAGCTCGGCATCACGCGCCAGCGCCGCCTGCATCGCGCGCCAGTCGGCGACCGCAGCGCGCACATCGGCGAGGTTGTGGCGCAGCTCGTCCACCACCTCGCGCCGGTCGCGCGCGTCGGCGCGCTCGAGCTCCAGATAGGCCATCGACTCGGGTGCGCCCTCGCCGATGGTGCGGAGGACACCCTCGGCGTCGCGGGTCGCGCGCAGGACGGGGTGGATGATCCGGTCGATCGCGATATCGCGCGCGCCGATCGTCGCTGCGATCGAGTCGACCAGGAACGGCATGTCGTCGTTGACGATCGCCAGCCGCATCCGCCGCCGGGTGGAATCGGTCGCCAGCGGTTCGAGCGCGATTGCGGGCTCCGCGCCGTCGCGCCGCTCGGCGACGCGCGCGACGAATGCGGCGGCCTCCTGCCGCTCCGTTTCGCCAAAGCCTTCCAGTTCGCCGGGCAGCGCGCCGTGGACGAGGTGGCGCGCGAGTGCGTCGGCGAGAGCGGGTTCGGTATCGGCCATAGCGCGGGGGACTACGCCCGCGCCCCGCCTACCTCAACCCTTGCCGCAGTGCAGCGCCAATGCACGGCGGAGCAGGGCGGGGTCGGCGAGCGCGCCGACGATGTCGAACACACCCGCCTCTCCGGCGCGCGCGACCAGCAGCACCGGCGTGCCGGGCTCGGCGGCGACGTCGAGCTTGGCGGTCGCGAGCGGCGCACAGTCGGCGAGCGACGGTGCGGGTTTCTTCGCCGGCCGACGCGACGCGCGCGCCGCAGCGACCACGCCCTTGATGCCGCCCGCATGCGCCTCGACGAACGCCACCAGCCCGCCCTCGGCCACCGCCGCCCCGCGCGCGGCGGCAAGCACCGCGGCGAACTCGGTCAGCCGCGTCTTGTCGTAATCCGCCCCGAAGACGAGCTTGGCGACTGGCGTCAGCGGCGCGCGCGCCTGCGGCTTCACCCCCGCCTCGGCGAGCAGGCGACCATAGCCATCTGCATCCCGCTCCGCCGCCAGCCCGAAATCATGCGCGCGGCCCAATGCCCGATACAGCGCGGCGCGGGTGCGCGTGTCGGCGGCGCGCGCGGCGGCGGCGCTCTCGCGCGCCATCATCAGCTGGTCGCCAAGCGGCGCGGCGGGCGCGATCTCCACCTCCGCGCGCGGCCCGTCCGCCCATACCGGCGCTGGGCCGTCCGCCTGCGCGGCGGCGTCGAGCTCGGCGGCGATCCCCGCCTGCAGCCCCGCATCCGCCATCTCCTTCCAGTTGATGACGCCGTAGATATAGTCGATCGTGTCCTCGTCCGAGGAGAACGGCATCAGGATGCCGCGGTAGAGCGTGGTAAACCCGCGCGTCGACACGAACTCCGCCTCGAAGCCGATCGGCGCGCGGTTGGCGATGATCTGGAGGTAGTGGTCGGTCAGCCGCGACAGCAGCGACCGGCTCGGCACATCCGCGATCCGCGCCGCGCTGCCGTCGAGCCCGCATTCGTCGCGCAACGCGCGGCCCAGAAAGCTGATCGCCGGGTCGTCAACGCCGTCCGAGAAATCGAGCAACACGCTGTGCGGGCCGAAATCGGCGATGTTCGCGGGGTCGAGGTCCTCGATCGCGGGGTAGGCGCGCCCGCGCAGCAGGGACACCCAATGATTGTACGCGCGCACATGCATCCGGCGCTCGTCCGTGCCGATGCCGAGCGCCGGATCATCCACGCCCGCGTCGATCAGCTCGTCGTCGAAGCCAGCCCTGTCCATCCGCGTCCCGTTCTGCGTGTCCGGGGCCGGTGTGCGACGGGCTTGGTAAAGGGCGGGTTTAAGGACGCCGGTCCGAACCGGCGCGCCCCGCTTGCCAGCCCCCCTGCGCGCTGCTAGCGACGGGTCCCGCGCCGCCTTAGCTCAGCTGGTAGAGCATCGCATTCGTAATGCGGGGGTCACAGGTTCGAGTCCTGTAGGCGGCACCACCTTCTTAGGGGCGTTCTCGGCAGGTTGGCGGCGACGCCGGGCTTTGCGCGGGCAACCCGCGTTATAAGCTCTGGGCAACAAGTCGCTTCTCAGCGGGCGCTGCAGGGGCAGACAGTCCCGCAGGTCTCTCGCATCCGCGAGAAGATATCAATGTGCAAGCGGCCTGGGGCACGCGCGTCTGCATTCATACCGATCATACCGGGGCAGCGAACGCATGAACGCGCACGCCCTACCCTGTGATCCGCAAGGCAGGAGCGTCGGCGGCGTGGGGCCGCCGACGCACTTGTGATTTAGCGGAAGCGGATGCCGACGCCGCCGAACAGCTTCTGGCGCGAGGTATGGTCGTCATAGCGCGAGTAGACGTACTGCGCGGAAAGGTAGAGCCCCGACAGCGGTCCCTGGAACCGGTTGGCCATCGACAGCTCGACGCCGCCGCCGACCTGATAGCCGTCGGTGTTGAAGTGGTTGTAGAAGCCGGTCTGGCCGGCCGGGGCGTTGTTGAACGCCTTGCGCTGCTCGTTGTTGATATAGCCGCCCTTGCCGAACACCAGCAGCTGCGGCGCGAGCAGCACGCCCGCGCGCACCGCCACGCCATATTCGTCGAACGACTTGTCCGCGATGGTGCCGCCGGTGCGGCCGGCGGTGACGTTCTCGGTATAGTTGTTGGCGCGCCAGTAGCTGCCTTCCACGCCGACGACCAGGCGATCGCCGATCTGCCCGTCGAAACCGCCGGACGCGCCATAACCGAGCTTGTTGCGATGCACGCCCTCCGACTGATAGCGGTCGCCGCCGACATCGCCCTCGACGCGGAAGCCGCGGAACGTGGTGCCGTTGGTCGACACGGGCGCGGGCGCGCTCGTGTCCTGCGGCGGAGGCGCGGACGCATCCTGCGCAAGGGCCGGGGTGGCGGTGGCGGCGGCCAACGCCGTGAGCGAAAGAAGAACGGTACGCATATCAGACCTCGTGAGTAGGGGATCGATTAGTTAGGTATGGGAAACCCCATGACGAGACCGCCGTTCCGCGCCACAACACAGATTGGTGCGGTGCGACATTCGGGCCACAGTTTGTGAACAAGCCGTTCAGACTTGAAGTATTTGCTCGTACAAGGCGCGCAGACGGGCGGCGAACGCTTCCGCACTGAACGTCGCCGCGCGGCGTCGCCCCACCGCCGCCAGCTTCGCCGCCAGCACATCGTCGCGCGCCACCGCGCACATCGCCTCCGCCAGCGCGGCCATGTCGAGCGGGTCGACAAGCAGCGCCGCCCCGCCCGCCGTCTCCGCGAGCGCGCCGCCCGCGGCGGTGATGACGGGCGTTCCCAGCGCCATTGCCTCCGCCACGGGAAGCCCGAACCCCTCGGCAAGCGACGGCATCACCAGCGCGCGCGCACCCGCCAGCAACGCCAGCATCGCCGCGCGCGTCTGGTACGGCAGCCGCACCACCCCCGGCGTGTCGCGCAGCACCGCCGCGATTGCCGCGGCGTCCCACCCGTCGGGCCCGGCGACGACCAGCGGCAGCTCCACCCCGCTCGCGCGATAGGCATGGGCGATGCGGGACACGTTCTTGCGCCCCTCCACTGTGCCGCAGACGAGCAGGTAGCGCCCCGGCACCAGCCCGGCAGGTATCCCGTCGCCTACAGCCTCGGCGTCGATCTCCACCGGCTGCGAACAATCCACCAGCCGCCCGGCAGGCAGGTCGAGCGCGGCGGCGATCTCGGCGGCGGCGGCGGCGGAAACGGTGACGAGCGCGTCCGCGCGCGCGGCGAGGGCGCGGAGCAAGCGGCGGTGGCGAGCCTCGTCGATGGGGGTCAGCGCCGGATGGGTGAGCGGAATCGCGTCGTGGATCGTGTACAGGTTGCGCCAACCGACGATTCTCATCGGCACCGGGTAGCTCCAGTGCATCATCCCCGGCGGCCCCGGCACCCGCACCGGCAACGGACGCCGGTGGACGGAGAAGAACGCCTGCCCCAGCCTGAACAGGTCATGCCGGACGAACCCCTCCGCATCCGCCCGCGCGCGCGCGGGCCCCGGCAGCACCGCGCGCGCGCGTCTCCGCCATTTGTCGGCGGGCGATTGCGGTGCACCCACCGCCCTCGCCTCGCCCGCGCTCAAGAGCAGCGCGCGCAACGACAGGCGCTGCTGCGCCGCGCGCAACGCTCGCGCATAGGTAGCGACGCCCGTCCCCGCCCCGCGCAGCATCCGGTCGTCGGTGCAAAGCAGTTGATTGCCGAGCGGCGCGGTCATGCGCTACGCGCCCGCCGCCGGACCAGCCCTGGCCCACTCTCATTCGCCCGGAGCGCGCGGTGATCGTCTTCGACCATGTCTCCAAGTCGTACCACATCCAGAAGTTTCACAAGCAGGTCTTCTCCGACCTCAACTTCGCAATCCAGCCTGGCGACAGCATCGGCATCTGCGGCGCGAACGGGGCGGGCAAGTCGACGTTGATGCGGATGATCGCGGGCGTCGAGCTGCCGAGCACGGGCAGTGTCCGCCGCTCGATGACGACCTCCTGGCCGATCGGCTATGGCAGCTGCTTCCAGTCGAGCCTGACCGGCGCGGACAATGCGCGCTTCATTTCGCGCATCTACAACCAGGACGAGCAGGAGGTGATCGACTATGTCGAGGACTTCGCGCAGCTCGGCCCGTATCTGTATCAGCCGGTGGAGACCTACTCGGCGGGAATGAACGCGCGGCTGGCGTTCGGCATCAGCCTTGCGATCAATTTCCAATGCTACCTCGTCGACGAGGTCACGGGCGCGGGCGACGAGCGGTTCCGCATCCGTTGCGAGGAGGCGCTGCTCCACCGCCGCGACAACGCCACCTTGATCATGGTGTCGCACGATCCGGGCACGCTCCGGCAATATTGCCGCCGCGGTGCGGTGGTGTACGGCGGCACGCTGGTATTCTACGACAGCATGGAGGAAGCGAGCGACGTGCATCACCGGCTCCAGCTGCTCGCGGCGTGAGCACGATCGAGGTCCGACATGATTGAGTCCTTTCGCCAGCCGGCGCGCGGCGTGGCCATCGCGGCGGCGCTACTGCTAGCCGGGTGCGCGTCGCTGCCATCCAGCGGCCCGACCGCGCATGAGATCACCCGCGCGGCTGCGCCCGACCGCAACACGATCGGGATGCGGATCGTGCCCGTCAACGCGGAGGTGCTCGCGCAGGTGCTGACGGGACAGGAAGTGGAGGCTGCGAGCCTGCCCGCGCTGGCCGCGGTCGCGCGTCCGGGGCGCAACGACGTGGTCGGCCCGGGCGACCAGCTTGACATCAGCGTGTTCGAGGTCGGCGTGTCGCTGTTCGGCGGCGCGCGCGCGTCGTCGGACGGGTTCGATCCGTCGGCGCAGGGACAGCGCTTTCCTGCCGTCACCGTGGACCGCGCGGGGACCATTCGCCTCCCCTATGCCGGCGCGCTGCAGGTCGCGGGCAAGACGCCGGGCGAGATCGCGGCGATGATCGAGCGCGCCTATCGCGGCAAGTCGCAGACGCCGCAGGTGGTGGTGGCGTTCCGCACCAATCTCAGCGACACCGTGTTCGTTTCGGGCGACGTCCGCAAGCCCGGGCGGCTGGAGCTCTCGCTGCAGAACGAGCGGCTGCTCGATGCGATCGCCACGGCAGGGGGTGCGGTGGCGCCGACCCCCGACGTGGTGGTGCGCTTTACCCGTGACGGGCTGCAGATCGAGGAACGGCTCGACCGCGTCCGCGCAGGCTCGCCCGACGACCTGGTGCTGGTGCCGGGTGATCGTATCGAGCTGATCCGCCGGTCGCGCAGCTATATCGTGCTCGGCGCGGCGAACCGCCCGTCGCAGGTGCAGTTCGAGCAAAGCGACCTGACGCTCGCCGAAGCGGTCGCGCGCGCAGGGGGGCTCAACGACGGCGCGGCCAATCCGCGCGCGGTGTTCCTGTTCCGCTACGACCCGCCCGCGCCCCAGGCCGCGGGGGCCCCCGCGCCGGTGCAGCAGCCCACCATCTACCAGCTCAACCTGCTCGAGCCCGCGAGCTTCTTTCTCGCGCAACGCTTCCCGATGCGCGACAAGGACGTGCTCTATGTCAGCAACGCGGGCATCAACCGGACGGGCAAGTTCATCGGGCTGATCAACCAGCTCTTCTCCCCCTTCGTCGCCGCACGAACGGTGACGGGACAGTAAGCGGCTCAGGCGGCGTGTTCGCGCACGCCCGCGGCGATCAGCCAGCCGATCGAATACACCAGCAACAGGCTGACGAACACGGTCGCCAGGATGCGGAAGCGTTGCGGGAACAGCGACTTGACCGGCATGTTCGCATCCACGACGCGGACCACATAGAGCTGCTGGCGGAGCGCGCGCTCGCGCGCCTGCTGCAACGCGATCGCCGCCGCGTCATAGCGTTTGGCGAGGAACTCCTGCCGCATCTTCAGCCCTTCATAGCCGCCGATGTCGCCCGCGATCGTCCGATCCGATCCCGTCAGCCGCCCCGACTGGCGCGCCAGCTCGGCCGTGAGCGAGCGCACCCGCCCTTCCACCGCGCGCACCTGCGGGCTGTCCGCGCTGATCGCACCGCGCATCGCGTTGAGCTGCGCGCGCGCGGTGGCGAGCTGGCCAGTGAGCGTGGTGACCAGCCCGACCTGCGCCTGCCCGGTCACCTGCGGGTCGATATCGGCGCGGGTCTGGCGAAAGCGGGTCATTGCGACGCCGTTCGCGGTCACCGCCGCTTCCGCCGCCGCGAGCTGACGCTCGCCCATGGCGATCGCGTCCTGATAGCTGCGCTCGTTCAGCTGATTGACGCGCTGTTCGCCCATCTGGAGCAGCTTGCGCGCGAGATGATAGCTATCATCGGGCGTGAAGCCATGCACGGTCAGCACGGTGATGCCGGTTTCGGTGTTGTATTCCACCTCGACCTGCCGCCGGTAATAGCTGAGCAGCCGCTCGGGCGTCGGGTCGGCGGACCATAGCCGGCTGAGCAGGTCCACGCCGGGACGGCGGAACCGCTCCACCAGCGCGTCCTCGCGGCGCAACCGCGCGACCGCGTCGTGCGAGGTGAGGTAGTCGGCGATGCTCATCGCCTCGTTCTGCCCCGCGCTGACCCCCGTCGCCATGCTCAGTACCTGGCTGACGCCGATCCCCGGCTGCGGCGTCGCGTCCGCGCCGTGAACGAGGAAATGCGCTTCCGACTCATACTGGTCCGACGCGACGAGGTAGAGATAGCCGCCGACCAGCAGGCTGGGCAGCAACACCACCAGCATCAGCATTCGGTGGCGCCGGAGCCAGCCGAGCGCGCGCGACCGCCACGACACCCGCGGCGGCGCTTCGAGCACGACCGGCTCGATGATCCCGTACATGTTCATCGCCCGCGCACCCTTAGTTGAGGTGGATCTTGTTGCGCCAGATCCGCATCGTCACCAGCCCGACCCAGGTCAGCACCACGCACACCGCCACGACGTACCACGGGTTCGAGTATCGCAGGGTCGCACTGTGGAACTGGCCATAGCGGGCAAGCTCCATGATGTGCGGCAACGGCAGCCACATCAGCCAGGACCGATATGGCTGCGGCACCATGCTCACCTGATAGAAAGCGCCCGACAGGGGAATCATGAAATATGAATAAGGGTGGATCAGCCGCTCCACCGTGCGGTTGTGGAACGCGATGGAGGCGATGATCATCGCATGCCCCAGGGCATACCAGAACATCAGCGCGTCGGCAGCGTAGAGGTATAGCGGCCGCGCGGGCGGCGCGACCAGACCCATGCTCATCAGCAGCGCCATCAGCACCGTATAGGCAAGAACGGTTCCCGACGCCTCGAGCAGCGATCGCGCCACCACGATATCGAAGATCGTCACCATGCGATGGTACAGGAGCGGCGCATTGGACGTCAGCGCCGAGTCCGACCGGTTCACGATACCGCGGAACATGATATAGGTCGTATAGCCGAGCACGATGAACGGCAGCGGCTTCATGTCGCTGCCATAAGCGGTGTGCCCGCTGCGGTGGAGCAGCGCCATGACGCTCGCCAGCATCAACGGCTCGCCGATCAGCCACAGATAGCCGATATTCTCACGCCCATAGCGGGTGTGGAGTTCGCGCAGCAGCAGCGCGCCGATCACCCGCGCCTGCGTCGCGAGCCCGGCGGCGAACGTGCCGCGGGCGGGATTCGAAGGAGTCAGCGAGGCCATCGGTGCGGGCGAATAGCTTAGCCGCGCGCGAAAAGCGATGATCGAGGTCAGCCCGTTTGCCCCGCGATCCCATCGAGCCAGCGCGCGACCGCGGCGTCGAGGTCGCCCGTGTCGCTCTGGATCCGGACCCCCGCCACCCCCGCGCGGCGCGCCGCTTGCATGTCGCTACCCTTGTCGCCGAACATGGCGCTTCGCGCGCGGTCGACCGGCCATTCCCGCATTGCGCGGAGCAGCATTCCCGGCCCCGGCTTGCGATCGTCATGCGCGATGTTGAACGGGCTGACGACGCCGTCGGGGTGATACGGCGCGACGTAGAACGCGTCGACGCGCCCGCCCGCCTTCGCCAGCCGCTCCTGCAGCGCCGCGTGGAAGCGGTCCACCGCCGCCAAGTCGAACAGCCCGCGCGCGACCCCCGACTGGTTGGTGACGACGATCGCGAGGCACCCCGCCCGGTTGACGCGCGCGACCGCCTGCGCCGCGGTCGGCGTCAGCACCAGCTGGTCGGGCCGGTGCGGATAGCCGGTGTCGACGTTGAGCACGCCGTCGCGGTCGAGGAAGGCGGCGGGGCGGAGCGCGGCGCTCACCGCGCCACCCGCCATGCGAGGTCGAGAACGATGTCCATATGCTCCTTCCAGGTCGGCGCGCGCCAGCAACGGATGCGCGCGAGATGCGCCTCGCGCTCGGGGCCGTCCCCGTCGGCGAGCGCCAGCACCGCCCGCCGCCACCCGGGACCGTCGAGCGGGTCGAGATACAGCGGCGCGTCGCCCCCTGCCTCGCGCAGTGCGGGCAGGTCACTGCACAGCACGGGCACGCCGAGCGCGAGCGCTTCGGGCACGGGCATCCCGAACCCTTCGGCGAACGAGGGCAGCAGCAGCGCGCGCGCGCCGCGCAACAACGCCTGCACCTCCGGGTCGGCGAGCCCCGCATGTTCCTCGACATTGCCGACCAAGGCGGGGCAGCGTTCGAGCAGGTCGACCACCTGTTCGTTCTCCCACCCGCGCCGCCCGATCAGTACCAGCCGGGGCACTGCGTCTGCGGGCAGCCGCTCGGCCAGGTCGCGCCAGAGATGGAGCAGCAACAGGTGGTTCTTGCGCGGCTCGATCGTGCCGATCGCGACGAAATAGGGCCGGGCGCCCGCCGATCGGGGCTCAATTGCCGCCGCGCCCGTGTCGAGGCCGAGATGCGCGACCGCAACCGGCACGTGCCTTCCCGCCTCCGCCAGATAGGGTGCGAACGCAGCCGCGGTGTCGTGCGAATTGGCGATCACCGCGTCCGCCAGCGCGGCGACGGTGCGGATACGCTGCCGGTGCCGCTCCGCCCCGCCCGGGCGCGCATATTCGGGGAACTGAATCGGGATCAGGTCGTGGAGCAGGCAGACGAACGCCGCGTCCTCCCGTTTCAGGATCGCGCGAACAGTGCGCGCGCGGTCGAGGTGATGCGGCGAGCATTGCAGCAGCACGCGGCGGCCACGCTTGCGTGGGACGGGCGCGGGCCGGACCGCGACCATGGCCCTTACCAGCTGCGCCCACCCCGCCGCGCGCGTTGCCGGGCGCGCGCCCGTTGTCCAGAGCCGCTCGACCGCGTCGAGGAACCGCTCGGCGCGCCGGGTCGGCAGGCGGCCATAGACGCCCGTCGGATGCACCGCGCCGTAGGCGAGCTGTCCGCGCATCCGCCGCTGCAACTCGCGGGCGTAGGCGAGCTCGACCCGGTCGACCCCGGTCGGCGTCGGGTGCAGCGCGCGCGAGATCAGCCGCGACAAGTCGAGCACCAACTCGGGCGCGTCCGGCACGCGGTCGCCGGGAGAGAGGGAAACGTCCGCCACCTCGCCTCACCTGCCGTCGGGGTCGCGGTTTGGCAATCGACGGCATGGGGCTATGGCGGTTGCCGCCGACAGGAGGTAACCGGCGGCGATGATCGACGGACCTTCCCTCGGCACCATCGTACGGCAGCGCGCGTGAACCGCATCGCCCGGCTGATCCGGCTCCGCTTCGGCCTGCCGTTTGTGCGCCGCGCCGACCGCGCGCGCAGCGCGGCCGAGTGGATCGACGCGGTGATCGACTATCGCCGCGGGCTCGACTGGATGCCCTGGCGCGAGGACCTCAAGGTGCAGATCGGCAACTGCCTCAAGGAGTTCGGCGACTATGGCGGCGCGATGCGCGCCTATGCCAGCGTCACCACTGGCCTCAGCGTACCGGAAGCGCGCAAACAGGCGGCGGACGCGAATCGCCGTGCGGGCGGGCACCTCCTCGCATTCGAGGTCGCCGAAAGCCCGGACGGCATCGAACGCCCCGCCGCGCACGACCTCGCCCCAGCGCCCTCACCGCGCCTGCTTCCCGACCGCATCCTGCTCGACGCGCCCGAGCCGCGCGGCTGGCTCGGCGCGCTCGGTCGCGAGGCGCATCTGCCCAGCCGGTTGCGCGGCGCGGGCTATGCGGCGATCAAGCTAGACCAGGTCGGCGTGATGATGGTGCAGCGGCACGGCGCGCCCGAGCCGTTGTTCGCAGGGATAGTTGCGGTGCGCGGCCGGGTCACCACACTCGCCTCGCTCGACGCGGCGGAGCTGCGGGTCGGCGAAGGCGACGCGGCGGCCGTGATCGCGGAGCCGCTCCGGCTCGTTCCCGGCAGCGGGCCGCTGCGTACCTATGTGTTCAACGCGTGGCTCGACGCCCGCGCGCTACCCGCGGGACGGCACTGGCTGGCGGTCGGCGCGGGTCGGCAGGTCGCGCCGGCGGGGCTGTACGTCAACATCGTCCATGACGTTGATGCGACGGCGTTCGCCTCGTCCAACGCGTTCGCCCCCTCGCCCGATCATGGCGTTGATCCGTCGGAGGCGATCGTCAGCGCGCCCGCGCTGGTGCGCCCCGCCCGGCGCAGCCTGTTCGATGCGCCGGTCCGCTCGGTCTTGGCGCTACGCGTCGACCAGCTCGGCGATGTCGCCGCCTCCCTGCCCGCGCTGGTGCGGCTGCGCGCGATCTTCCCCGACGCGCGGCTGACGGTGGTCGCGCAACCGGGCGTGCAGGCGGTGATCGCGGCGTCGGGCGTGGCGGACGAGGTGCTGCCGCTGACGCTCGGCTATGACATTGTCAGCGAGCAACGACGGCTCGATCCAGCGGAAGAGGCGCGCGCGCGGGCGATGCTAGCGGAACGCGCGTTCGACCTCGCGATCGACCTGTCGCCCGGTGACGAGAGCCGGCCGCTGCTGTTGATGACGGGGGCCACGTATCTGGTCGGCTTCAACCCCGACCGGTTCGGCTATCTCGATTTCGGGGTGACGACACGGTCGCGCGACAAGGTCAACCGGCTGGAACGCCTGCCCCACGCCGCCGCAATCGCGATGCTGGTCGAGTCGCTCGCGATCGCCGCCGCGCCCGCCCGCCCGCCCGTGCCCCGCACCGCCGCGCCGGAGGTTCTCGCGTCTCTGGGACTTAGGGCGCAGCGCTATGTCGTCCTCCATCTCGGCGCGCGACATGCGATCAACCGCTGGCCCGCCGCTCATTACGCCGAGCTGTGCGACCGCGTGCTCGCCGAAACCGCGTACGATGTGGTGCTGTTCGGTCTGGAAGGCGACAGCCCCCGCGAGCGCGTGCATCGGTTCGACATGCTCGACGCGGACACGTTCGACATCGTCGTGTCGGGGGCCAAGGCGCTGGTCGGCAACGATTCCGGCCCCAAGCACCTTGCCGCCACGCGCGGGGTGCCGACGGTCAGCGTCCATGTCGACCGACTGAACTGGAACGAGTGGGGGCAGGACGGCGTCGGCGCGATCGTCTCCAAGCGGGTGCCGTGCACCGGCTGCGGGTTGAACGACATCGCCTTGTGCGGGCGCGAGGCGGTGTGCGTCCGCTCGATCACCGTGGACGAGGTATGGGGCGCGCTGCGGTCGTACCTCTAATCCGCGACGAGCCGCCGCGCCGACTCGGCGAGCAGCAGGTCGATCCCCGCCTCGCTCAGGAACGCGCCGTGGATCAGCACGCGATCGACGAGCACGCGGCGAAATGCCTCAAACAGCGCCGGGTCGCCCGCCCTCGGCGCGCTCCAGAACGCGTCGAGCGGCTGCGGGTCGGTCAGCCCGCGCAGGTCGTAGACCGGATCGCCCAGCGCCTTGACCGGCCTCCCCGCTGCGAGCGCGAGCGTGCCGCTGGTGCTGTTGACGACCACCATGCCGCGCGACGCCGCGACCAGCCGCGACAGGTCGCCGCCCTCGATGAACGCGACGCGGTGGGCGATGCCGAACGCCGCCGCGCGTGCGCGCACGACCTCGCTCCAGCGGTTGAGCCCCGAGTCTAGCGGGTGCTCCTTGACCACGAGGTGCGTCGCTGGCGGTGCAGCGCGGGCGAAGCTCTCCAGCACATGGTCGATCGCGCGGTGGACGCTGCCGAAGCGCGAGTGGACGCGGATCTGATAATCCGAGTTGAGCTGGAGCGGGAACAGGAAGAACGGCGCCGCGCCCAGCCCGGCGAGCGTCGCGGCGGTGCGCGCCTCCTCCGCAGGGCGGCGGCGGAAGCGGCGCAGGAACGTGATCCCCTCCCACACCGGATCACGGTCGCGGTGCGAGCGGTGGAACGGGTAGCGCCAGCGCTGCAACACCACCTCCGCATGGTAGAAGAACGCCGCCCAGCCGCGCGCGGTCGCATAGGAAGGGACCGGAGGATGCTCCGGCACCGGGCCGAGCGCGCGGGCCTGTTCGAGATACCAGGCCGGGTCGCGTGGCAGCCGCGAATGCCCGTTCACCCCGTCGCGCTCCAGCGTGATCCAGTCGGGGCGGAGATAGCCTTCCTCGAACACATGCACGCGCACGTCCGCCGCCTGCGCCTCGGTGATCGCCGCCGCGTGGGGCGGGCGTCCGTCGCCAAACACGACCAAGTCGGTGACGCGGTGGCGCGCCATGTACCGCGCGACGTGGCGGGGCCAGCCGCGCTCGGGCCCGCGATAGTCGTCGGCTCCGGGCCAGGTCGCGCGGTCGCCGCCGTTGAGGTTGATGCGGCGGACATGATGCCCCCGCCGCGCGAGTTCCTCGCCCAGCCGCGGGAAGAAGCGCCCGTGCGGCCCTTGCAGGAACAGGAAACGGCGCGTCACCTCAGATCCGGACGTCGCTGATCGCGCCCCGGTCCGCCAGCGCGAGCAACACGCCCACCGCGAGCGGCAGCCACGCCGCCAGCAACCCGACCGCGGCCGCGACTCCGAAAGGCGCACCGGCAAGCAGCATGAGCCCAAGCAGCCACAGCGCCACATGCCCCGAATAAGCGCGAATCCTCGCCAGCGTGCGGCGGAACCGGCTGACCCGGGCCGCGAACAGCGTCCACGGCGCGGTCGCCACGCCATAGGCCCAGGCCCAGGCGAGCAACGGGGCCGCGCGGGTCGCCCCCGTCACCCAGCGCACGAGAGACATCTCGGCGAGCAGGATGACCAGCATCGGCAGGGCGGCGCTGACCGCTGCGAGCCACCGTGCGCGGCCCCGTCGCCCACGCGCGAGCGCCGCCGCGGCGCGGGTATCGGTCGCGATCGCCATCCACTCCAGCGGGCGCGCGAGAACGTAGCAGAGCATTGCCGCGACCACTCCGCCGACGACCAGCCGCCACTCGCCCAGGACCAGCAGCGCCACTCCCGCCAGCAGGCTCGCGAGGCTGAACAGCGCCATCGGGATGGTGGCCATGCCCATCACCGGGCCGATCGCGTCCAAAGCCTGCATCCCGTCCGGTGGCGGGGCCCGCATATCGGCGGATACGCCCCGCGCCAACCCGCGCGCGGTCACCGCAGCGATTTCGCCAGCCTCCCCTGCCACCCGCGCAGGCGGACCAGCCATCCGCCACGCGGCGCGGACTGCTCGGCCAGCCGCGACACCAGCACCTCGACGGAACATGGCAGCCCCGTCACCGGATCGAGATAGCGCGGGTAGAGGATCAGCGTCGCCGCGACCAGCTCGTCGAGCGTCAACCGCCGCCGCCGTCGCTCGGGCACGCGCGCCAGATCACGCGTCAGCCCCCAGCCCGCATAGAAGGGCGCGCCGTGGCACGTCACCTCCAGCCCTCGCAACATCGCCTCGAACCCGGTCAGCGACGTCAGCACATGCACCGCGTCAATCCGGCCCAGCAGCGCCGCCATCCCGCCGCTGCGCACCACGCGGTCGACGTGGCGGAGCGCCTCCCCGTCGCGGACCCCGCCGCGCCGGTGGCCCGCGTCAACATCGGGGTGCGGGCGATACCAGATTTCCGCCTCGGGCTCGGCGGCGCGGGCGCGGCGGAGCAGGTCGAGATTGCCCGCCACCTCACCCCCGCCGAGCAGGACGGAGCGGTCGTCCTCCACCTGCCCGGGCACGAGCACGACGCGGCGACCGGGGGTGCGAGGGGGGAGGTCAGCATCGGAAGCTCCGCCATATTTGCTGATGCCCCGGGCGACGATCGTCTCGCGCAAGGCGGCGGCGCGGGCGAGCAGCTTGGGGGTGAAGTCGGTTTCCTGAAGCAACCGCTCCAGCTCGCTCGGTCGCGACGGGTCGTAATGGACGCCGAGCCGGTCCACCGCGACCGACAGCGGCGGCACCAGGTTCGCCCCCAGCCCGACCGAGCGGATAAACCCGTCCTCCACCTCGACCAACCGCACCGCGCGCGTGCGGGCGGTGGACACGGTTCTTGCCGAAATCCGCGACGGCCAGACCGCGACATCGCCGCCCCGCGACGCCGCGAGCCGCACCGCCGCTTGGCCGGGCAGAAACCACAACCGCGAACGTCGCGGTGCCCACAGGAACCGGCGTATCTCCGGGCGCTTCCACCACGCCATGCCAGCGGCGGCGACGATCGGCCGGTTCGCCTCGATCAGCGACCGCCACAGCGCGAGCAGCGCGATCGTGTCCTCGACCGACGCGGCCGCGCCCGTGAACGGGTCGCGATACGCCGCCGCAAGCAACTCGGTCGCAACCCGGCAACGGCGCGCGACGAAGTCGTTCTCCATATCTCCGAACCGTCCCGACGACAGCAGGTGCAGTTCCGATCCCATGATCGTCCCTATGGCCACCCACTCATCATCGCCATGTGCGAGGAGCGTTCGCCCGGGGGCGAGCAGCGACCACGGATCAACCGCGCCCGGATTGATCTCGTGCCCGCGCGGGAAGTGCAAGGCTTGGCGCGCTACCGACCAGAAGGCGGGAGCGGTCAGCTCTTCCGCGATCCGTCGCACGTCGTCGCCAGCGCGCGGGCGGACAATCGTCTGGAGCCCGGTGCGCGCCGGTTCGGCCCAGAACTCACCCCCGACCCGCGCGTTGCGAACCGCCGCGAGTAGCGCGTCGATCTGCCCGTCGGTAGGCGTCTCCCCTTCGCGCGCCGGCCCGCCAGTCACCGCGGCGATGGCCGCTTTCACGCCCGGAAACGGCGGCGACCGCAGCAACGGCAAGTTGCTCATGGGCGCACATCCCACGCCGCCACGCGCCACCCGCCCGCCTCACGGACGAGACAACCCCAAGCACCGGTCCGCAGCTTGAGCGAAGGCAGCGCCTCCGCCTCCCGGGCAAGCGACGCATCCGCCCCGAACACGAACCGCGCCGCGCCGTTGCTCGTGACCAGCAACACCCGCCCTTGCGCCGCGTCCAGCAACCCGCGCCACCCCGCCAGCCGCGCGGGCGCGTCAACCTGCCAACCCGGCGGTGCTACGCAGCCACCGTCCCATCGCGCCAGCGCCTCCGCCCCGACGCGCGCGACGACCTGCGCCTCCAGCTGACCTTCATCCGGCCCGTGGTCGATCTCCGCGAGCCAGCCGCATATCTCGACGGGCGGCAAGGCCAGCCGCTCTCCAATCAGTTCAGCAGTCTCGCGCGTCCGCCGCAGCGGAGACGCGAGCACGCGGTCGAAGCGGACGCCCTCGCCCGCGAACGCCGCGCCCAGCGCGCGCGCCTGCGCTTCCCCGCTTGGGCTCAGCGGCAGGTCGGTGCGCGCGCCGATGCGGCGCGGCGGCTCGCCGGGCGCGAAAGTGTCGCCATGCCGCACAATGACCAGCGTCGCGCTCATCCCCCGTACGGGTCGCCTGCCTGCGCGATCAGCCGCTCGGCAAGCGCGACGTCCTCCGGCGTGTCGATGCCGCCCATGTCGTGCCGGGGCGCGTCGACGGGGACGGTCAGGATGTCGACCCCCGTTTCCAGAAACCGCAACTGCTCCAGCCCCTCCAGCTCCTCGTACGGCGTCGGCGCGGTCGCCTCGAACCGGGCGAGCGCGTCGAGCCGATAGGCGTACACGCCGAGATGTCGATACACCGGCGACAGCGGTTCGCGCACACGAAGCTCCGCCTCGCCCCGGATCGCGGGAATGATCACCTTGGAAAACCACAGCGCCCGCCCGTCGGGCAGCCTGGCGCAGGTCGTGCCGCTGAACGGCGCGCCCCGCTTGTGCTCGCGCAACCGGTCGAGCGCGTCCCAGCCGAGCCGCACTACCGGCGTCGCGACCCCGTAAGCGGACTCGCGCAACGCCCGGACCAGCGCCGCGACCACCTCAGGCGGGACGAACGGCGCGTCGCCCTGCAGATTGACGACGATCGCGGGTGCGCGCGCGGCCGCCGCCGCATAGGCCCGTCCGGAACCGGAGCTGATCGCGGCATCGGTCATCGCCACCTCGCACCCCAGCGCGCGGGCATGGGTAACGACGCGCTCGTCATCGGTCGCGACCAGCAGGTCGAGGTTGTCCGTCAGCGCGGCCGCGCGCCGCGCCACGTCGACCACCCGGTCAAGCAGCGAACGCCCCGCGATCCGGGCCAGCGGCTTGCCCGGCAGCCGCGTCGACCCCCATCGCGCGGGGATGACGAGCAGGTCGGGCCCTTTCGCGCGCTCAACCGATGCGGGCACGAACCACGTCATGGACATGCACGGCGCCGAGCAGCCGCGCGCCCTCGCACACGAACAGCACGGATACCGCATGGTCGTTCATGATCCTGAGCGCCTCCGCCGCGGGCATGTGCGGGGGCACGGACAGCGGGCGCGGGGTCATGTGCTCGGCGATCGGCGCATCGACCCGGCCCGCGGCGAAGCTGCGGCGCAGGTCGCCATCGGTGAACACGCCGATCAGGTCGCCCGCGTCATCCACCACCGCGGTGCAGCCATAGCGTTTGCGGCTCATCTCCACCGTCGCCGCCATCAGCGTCGCGTCGGCGGAAACGACCGGGGCCGCCTCGCCCGATCCCATCAGCTGCCCGACGCTGACCGCCTTTGCGCCGAGCCGCCCGCCGGGGTGGAGCCGGCGAAAGTCGGTGCGCGTGAACCCGCGCCGCCGCGCAAGCGCGATCGCGAGCGCGTCGCCCAGCGCCGCCTGCATGGTGGTCGAGGCGGTCGGCGCGAGCTGGTGCGGGCACGCTTCCTCGACCGGCGGCAACGCGAGGCAGGCGTCCGCCCCGCGCGCAACGCTGCTGTCGCCGCGCGAGGTCGCGACGATCAGCGCCGCGCCGATGGTGCGCGCATAATCGGTCACCTCGCCCAACTCGACCGTCTCGCCCGACCAGCTGAACGCCAGCACGACATCGCCCGACGTGACCATGCCGAAGT
>CAXTTU010000027.1:0-17677 GCA_964247225.1 uncultured Sphingomonas sp.
ATCGCCGGTGACGCCGCGCTGGTCGCCCAGGCGCTGGTCGACGACGGGATCGCCATCATTCCCGGAACCGTGGGCTATGGGCTGATGGCGAGCGGCGGTGCCACCATGCGGCAGATGTTCGACACGAAGCAGCGCGCCCGGCACAAGCGCCACGCCATGATCGGCAGCTGGGACTTGCATCGCGAGCTGCACATCATGGACCCGCGTGCCGAGGAGATGGTCCAGGCGATCGCGCGCGATGCCGATCTGCCGCTGGGCGTGATCAGCCATTACCGGGCGGACCATCCCATTCTCGGCGGCCTGGATGCGGAGACGGTCGAGGCAAGCTCGGTGGAGGGCACGATGTCGATGCTGCTCAACGCCGGCCGCTTCATGGACGCGCTGATCCCGATCACGCACGCGATGAACGTGCCCGTGATGGGCTCGTCGGCCAACCTGACCGGCACCGGCACCAGGTTCCGGATCGAGGACATCCAGCCGGAGATCACCGGGATCGCCGACGTGATCGTCGACTATGGCCTGTGTCGCTACCACCATTACCGTCGGTCTTCGACGCTGATCGACTTCACGCGACTGGAGGTGGTGCGGATTGGAGCCTGCTACGAACTGATCAGGGATCTGCTGCAACGATATTTCCGGGTCGAGCTGCCCGAGGATCCTGGCGTCGATGCGCTGCCGTCGGGCCATCTGCGCGAGCCCGCCGCCGCGCCGCTCCGAGGGGAACCGACGTGACCGTGAGCGTGGCACCGCGGCGGTTCTCGCCGACAGTCTCCGGGCCGGATGGGCTTGACGGACCCTCTACGGCTAGCTCGCGCAGGCAGGCGACGCTGATCCTGACGCTGCTCTATGCCAGCCTCGTGCTCAGCTATGTCGACCGCGCGGTGTTCGCGCTGTCGCTCAAACCCATCAAGGAGGCGCTCGCGCTGAGCGACAGCCAGCTCGGGCTCCTCTCCGGCGTCGCCTTCGCGGCCAGCTACGCTCTGCTCAGCCCGGTGGCCGGCCGCCTGGGCGACCGCTGGTCGCGCAAGGCCGTGCTGATGATGGCCGTCAGTTTCTGGAGCCTCGCGACCGTCGCCACCGCCTTCTCGGGGCATTTCTGGTCCATGGTCGCCGCCCGCGCCTGCGTTGGGGCCGGGGAGGCCGCGGTCATGCCGCTCGCCGTGTCGCTGCTCAGCGACACGCGGCCGGAGCCGGTCCGCCGTCACCGGGCGTTCAGCGCATTCCTCAGCGCCGGGATCGTCGGCAACATGTCGGGGCTGCTGTTCGGGGGCGCGGTCATGCGGTCGGCACCGCGCATCGCAGGCCTCGCGGCATGGCAGGGCGTCTTCGTCGTCGCCGGAGCGGCCGGGCTGCTGCTGATCTTGGCGATCGGCGTTCTCATGGTCGACCCACCTCATGCCACACCATCAACGGCGGCGCGGACCGGAACTCGAATATTTGTCCGCGACCACGCCGGACTGATGGTCACGCTATATGGGGGTGTCGCGCTGCTGCAGGCCGGGTTGATCAGCACGCTTGGATGGATTTTGATCGTGCTCGAGCGCACCCATGGCTGGTCGGCCGGGGAGGCAGGCGTCCGCTTCGCGCTCACGGGCGGCGTGGCGGCCATCATCGGCGCTTTCGCCACCGGCCCGATGATCCGGCACGTTGAGGCGAGGGGAAGCGTCACGGCCCCGCTGACCGTCTGCCTTGCGACTTCGGCGTGTTTCGCGGTTGCGGTGGCGCTTGGCGCCGTGGCGACGTCGCCCATGCTGTCGCTCACGCTGATCGCGGTCGGTTTCTTCTTCGCGCTCGCGCCGACGGCCTGCGCCTTCGCGGTAATGGCGGAGGCGTTGCCGTCCCCGATCAGGGCCGGGCTCGCCGGGCTGAACACACTGTTCAACGCCGTGCTGTGCAACAGTCTGGCCGTGTTCCTGGTCGGCGCGCTCAGCGACCACGTCTTCCACGCTCCCGCCGGGGTCGCGCAGAGCCTGGCAATCGTCAACCTGCTCACGTTCGCGCTTGGCGCGGTCGTCACCCTCGCCGGTCGGCGCGGCTATGCGCGACACATGATGTCAATGGCAGGCGCGCGTGGCCGAGCATCGCCGCCCTTCTCCTCACTCTCCGACTTTCGAGACGATGATGCTGGCGACCGCTAACTCCCCCAATACGAGCCAACCGACCGATCCCGGAGGCGCCACCGGTCGCCTCGCCGACTGGGTCGCCGGCCTTGACCTCGCCGATGTGCCAGCGGACGTGATCGACCACGCAAAGGACATCATGCTCGACGGGCTGGGCTGCGGGCTGGTGGGCGCCCGCTTGCCCTGGTCGGTCACCGCCGTCGACGCCTTGACGACGTTCGAGGAGCCAGGTCCCGCGCCGTTGATCGGTTGGGGGCGATCGATGTCAGCGCCCGCGGCCGCTCTCCTGAACGGCACTTTCATCCAAGGGTTCGAGCTGGACGATTTTCACCCGAAGGCTCCGCTGCACAGTGCGTCGCTTGTGCTGCCCGCACTGCTGGCGGCGTCGTCCCTGGAGAAGGTTCCGGTCACTGGGGCGCGCTTCCTTCTCGCGGTCGTTGCAGGGCTGGAGGTCGGGCCGCGCGTCGGCATGGGGCTGCACGGCATCGAGATGCTCACGCGCGGCTGGCACTCGGGCGCGGTCTTTGGCACCCACGCGGCCGCCGCCGCAGTGGCGAAGCTCCGCGGTTTGGACGCCGCCCGCATCGAGGACGCGCTGGGAATGGCCGGCACGCAATCCGCGGGGCTGATGGCGGCCCAATACGAGGCGATGAGCAAACGGATGCACCATGGCTTCTCGAGCCGCGCCGGACTGACGGCGGCGCTGCTCGCCGAGGGCGGCTATACCGGGATCAAGCGCGTCTACGAGCGGGATTATGGCGGCTTCCTTGCGGTCTTCGGGGAGGGGCACGATCCGTCGGCGGAGGCGATCGTCGACGGGCTTGGCGGCGATTGGCTGGCGCGCGGCATCGTTCTCAAGCCCTATGCCGCGATGGGCGGACTCCATTCGCCGCTGGATGCGATCCTGGCGATACGCGCGCGGCGACCGTTCGAGGCCGGCGAGATCGAGCGGATCGACATCGACCTCGCAGGGGCGGCCTTTCACCACGGCTGGTGGCGGCCGGAGCGGCCGCTCACCCCGATCGGGGCGCAGATGAACGTCGGCTACGCGGTCGCGGTCGCGGCCATTGACGGCGCGGCCATGGTCGATCAGTTCACGCCCGCGCGTATCGACGCCGACGATGTCTGGGCCCTTATTCCGAAGATCGAGGTCCACCACGATCCGGCGCTGGACGCCGATCGGGCGACGCGGCTGAGCACAAGGATGACGGTCCGCTTCACGGACGGCGGCGTCGAGCACGAGCATGTCGCGGTGCCGCGCACCGTCGGCGCGCCGCTGGACCGGGCCGAGGTGATCGACAAGTTCCGCACGCTCACCCGGTCCATCCTGTCGGACGAGCGCGCCCAACGCATCATCGACCTGACGATGTCTCTCAACACGCTCGCCGACGTCGGTCCACTACAGACGCTGCTGGCAATGGAAGTAGGGTCTCCGTTCGACGTCGGACACCCGCAAAGGGCAAGTTGATGCCGCTGCGTTTCGCTCATCCCACGCCGGAGGCGCATCGGACGCCGCTGCTTATCGGACACTTGCTGGACGCCGCCCTCGTGCACTCGCCGGAGCAGCGCATCGTGCAGGACGGGGGACGCTCGTTCTCTTACCGAGAGCTGCGCGAGCGTATCGGCCGGCTTGCCTCGGCGCTGACGGCGCTTGGCGTTGAGCAGGGCGACACCGTGGCGGTGCTCGACTGGGATAGCCATGGCTATCTCGAAGCCTATTTCGCGGTGCCGATGATGGGTGCGGTGCTCCAGACGGTGAACGTCCGGCTGTCCCCCGAGCAGGTCCGCTTCACGCTAGAACATGCGGGCACCCGCGTCCTGATCGCGCATCGCGACTTCCTGCCACTGGTGGACCGATTGCGCGGCGCGCTGCCACGTGTCGAGGCGGTCGTGGCCATGGACGCCGACGCGGGCGACGCGTCCTGCTATGAGGCGCTGCTGGCCAAGGCGGACCCGGATTTCCAATTCGCCGAGTTCAGCGAGGACGCGGTCGCCACCACCTTCTACACGACTGGAACTACCGGCCTGCCGAAAGCGGTCGTCTTCACGCACCGGCAAGTCGTCCTCCATGCGCTGATGATCAAGGCGCCGATGGGGGCCGGGATGCCGGGTCTGGGACAGCGCAGCGTCTACATGCCGATGACGCCGATGTTCCATGTCCAGGCTTGGGGGTTTCCCTACGCCGCGACCATGCTCGGCGTTCGCCAGATCTACCCCGGTCGGTATGATGCGGCGCGCCTCCTTACGGCGCGCGAACGGGAGGGCGTCACCTTCTCCCATTGCGTGCCGACGGTTCTCCAGATGCTCGTCGAGGAATGTGATCGCCATGCGATCCGGCTTGATGGTTGGACGATGGTGCTCGGTGGTGCTGCGCTTCCCCGTCCGCTTTTTGATCGTGCGTTGGCCCTGGGCGCCCAGATCATGGTCGGTTACGGCATGTCGGAGACCGGACCGATGCTGACGATGGCGCGTCCCTCGCCGGACGGGTCCGCCGATGCGATGCGGACCGGCTACCCGGCCCCGCTGGTCTCCCTGCGCGTTGTCGACGGTGCGGGACGCGACGTCGCCCGGGACGACACGGCGCACGGCGAGGTGGTCGTCCGCGCGCCGTGGCTGACACCCTGCTATCCCGGGGACGCGGCGGCTTCCGCCCGGCTCTGGGAGGGGGGCTGGCTGCATACCCAGGATGTCGCGACGATGCGTGCGGACGGCAGCGTCCAGGTCCGCGACCGGCTGAAGGACGTGATCAAGACCGGTGGCGAATGGCTCTGTTCGCTGACGCTTGAGGACATCGTTGCCGCCCATTCGGACATCGCCGAGGTCGCGGTGGTCGGCGTCGCTGACGCCAAATGGGGCGAGCGGCCCGTCGCCGTGCTCGTGCCGCGTTCCGACACCGCGCCGACGCTCGAGGCGGTCAACGCGCTGATCGAGGCGGCCGTCGCAGTCGGCGCGGTCAGCCGCTACGCGATGGTGGATCGCGTGGTGCTCGCCGACGCGCTGCCCCGCACCAGCGTCGGCAAGATCGACAAGAAGGCGATCCGCGCCGGGCTGGAGCAGAGAGCATGACGCCCCGAACGATGCTGGCGAAGATCTGGGACGACCACGTCGTCCGCGACCTGGGCGACGGATGGTCGCTGCTCCATGTCGACCGGCACCTCCTGCACGACCTGTCCGGGCCGCCGGCGCTCGACATGGTCGTGGGACGCGGCCTTGCTGTACGCAGCCCCGAGTTGGTCTTCGCCACCGCGGATCACGCGGTCTCGAGCGCGCCGGGGCGGACCGCGCTGACGTTCGGGCCGGGCGGCAAGCTGTGGGAGCGATTGCGGGTCCGCACCGGAGAACAGGGCATCCGATTCTTCGACGTCGGCCATGCGGGGCAGGGCATCGTCCACGTGATGGCACCGGAACTCGGCATCGCATTGCCAGGCTGCACCCTCATCTGCGGCGACAGCCACACCTGCACCAACGGCGGGATCGGTGCGCTGGCGTTCGGCGTCGGCACCAGCGAGAGCGGCCATGCGCTCGCCACGGGGACGCTCCGCACCCAGCGTCCGCGCGCCATGCGACTGCGCATTGACGGTGGTCTCGGTCCGGGCGTGACGGCGAAGGACTTGGCGCTGCACCTGCTGCGCACGCTCGGCGCCACCGCGGGCGTGGGCCACGCGATCGAGTACGCCGGCTCCGCCGTTACGGCCTTGTCGATCGAGGAGCGGTTGACGCTGTGCAACCTGACCGTCGAACTCGGTGCCAGGTCCGGCTTCGTCGCTCCCGACGACACCACGATCGCCTACGTCGAGGAGAGGCGCTACGCGCCGACCGGTGCGGACTGGGAGGACGCCGTCCGGCATTGGCGACAGCTTTCATCCGACGACGACGCCCGCTTCGACCGAGACCTGGCCATATCGGGTGGCGACGTTGCGCCGACGGTCACCTGGGGCACCAGCCCGGACCAGGGCATCCCGATCGACGGCTGCATTCCCGACCCGGCGTTGGTATCCGACCCGGTTGAGCGCGCGTCGATGGTGGCCGCGCTCGAATACATGGATCTCGAGCCCGGGATGCCGCTCGCGGGGCAGAGGATCGATTGGGTGTTCATCGGCAGCTGCACCAATTCGCGCATCTCCGACCTCCGAAGCGCGGCGGCGATGGCGCGCGGCCGACGCACGGCTGATGGCGTTCAGGCCTGGGTGGTTCCCGGATCGGTTCAGGTGAAGCGCCAGGCAGAGGCCGAGGGGCTGGACCGGGTGTTTCTCGACGCCGGGTTTCAATGGCGCGAGCCCGGCTGCAGCATCTGCGTTGCGGCGAATGGCGAGACGATTCCGCCAGGCGCGCGGTGCGTCTCGACTTCGAACAGGAACTTCGTCGGCCGTCAGGGCCCGCGGGCCCGCACGCATCTGGCGAGCCCGGCCGCTGCCGCCGCCGCCGCGATCGCGGGCCGGATCATCGATCCGAGGACGCTATGAACGAGCCGTTCACGATCCTGCGCGAGACGGCCGCAGTGCTGGCGCTCGCCAGCGTCGACACGGACGTGATCATCCGGATCGAGCGATTGACGGGCGAGTTCGACGACGATCTCGGCCGCTGGGCATTCGAATCGCTCCGTTACGCGCCCGATGGCCATGAGGATCCCGGCTTTCCGCTGAACTGGCCGCAATGGCGCGACGCTGGCATCTTGCTGGCCGGGCCGAACTTCGGATGCGGATCGTCGCGCGAGCCGGCGGTGGTCGCGCTTCGCCAAATGGGCTTCCGATGCATCGTGGCCGAAAGCTTCGGCGATATCTTCTTCGCCAACTGTTTCCAGAACGGCATCCTGCCCATCCGCCTGTCCGAGCCGGAACTACGCGACCTCGCAGCTGCCGCGCAGGGCTCGAACGAGCCGTTCGTGATTGATCTGCCGGATCAGAAGATCATCGCTCCCGGCCGCGAGCCGATCGAGTTCATGATCGATTCGCGCCGCAAGGAAAGCTTGGTGACCGGGCTGGACGACATCGGCCTCACGCTGCGCGACGCCGACGCGATCGCAGAATGGGTCGCGGACGATCAAGTCCGTCGGGTATGGATCTGGAGTCCGGTCCGCCAGGAAGAGATCGGGGGATCGGTCGGATGACTAAGGCGCGACTCCTGCGATCCCTCCTGTCAGCCGGACCGGTCGTGGCACCCGGCGCGTTCGACGGCGGAACAGCGATGCTAGTGGAGCGCGCGGGTTTCCCAGCAGTATACATGACCGGCGCTGGTGTTTCCTCGACATTCGGTCTGCCCGATTACGGCCTGCTGACGATGACCGAGATGGTGGACCGCGCCGGGCTGATCGCGGGGGCGGTCGGCATACCGGCGATCGTCGATGCCGATACCGGCTACGGCAACGAGTTGAACGTCACCCGCGCGGTGCGGGCGTTCGAGGCCGCGGGCGTCGCGGGGCTGCACATCGAGGATCAGGTCAGCCCGAAGCGTTGCGGCCATCTCACCGGCAAGGAGATCGTGAGCCGCGGCGAGTTCATGGCCAAGCTGCGCGCCGCTTTGGCCGCGCGTCGGGATCCCGACCTGCTGATCGTCGCTCGCACCGACGCTCGCGCGGTGATTGGTCTGGACGAAGCGGTAGAGCGCGCCAATGAGGCGCTCGCTGCCGGTGCCGACATGGCGTTCGTCGAAGCCGTCGCGACCAAGGAGGAGGCTGCAACGGTTCCACAGCGGGTCAACGGGCCATGCCTCCTCAACATCGTCATGGGCGGCATCACGCCGGTTGATCGGATCAGCGACGCCGAGGACATGGGCTATCGGCTAGTGATTGCCCCCGGTCTGGTGCTGGGAAGCATGGTGGGCGCGGCAAGAGCGGCGCTAGACTTACTCAAGGAATCAGGCGTGCATCCGCCTATGCCCGACGGGTTGACCCCAGCTGAAGTGTTTCGGCTTTTTGGTTCCGCAGAGTGGGATGGCTTACGACAGAAGTTCAGTAGTTCTTCCGAGACTCAATAGTGCTGCTCGTGCCACGAGCGCTGATACCGTAGTCGGCCCGAAGCTGCCGATGCCTAGAGTCAGCCGAAGCCGAACAGCGCGGATCCGAGCAGCAGCAGCGTGAGGGCGAGCAAGGCGGCGTTCGCCGACCATCGCCGCCACGGCACGGGTCCGGCCTCCGCCTGCAGGCGGCGTTCCCAGTCACCGTAGAGCTTCTCGCCCGGTCGGCTCACTGGACGACGGCCGTCAGCAGGCGCTCGTAGGCGGCTGCGATGGCGCGGAAGCGCTCCACGCCGGCCCGGTCGTCAGCGAGCTCGAGCGCGCCGATGCGGGTCGCGATCCACAGCGGACCTTCGTCACCGTGCAGGCGCCGGATCGCCATTGCCTCGGCGAGGCGCTCCTGTTCGGACGTCCCTGCACTGCATTCCATCGTCATCCGATCCCGCTCCGCTTCCATGGCGCGGTCGGTCCGTCCCGCCAGGCTCGCCAGCCTTCCGGCAGGTCGGCGAGGTCGTTCAGAGTTGGGTCGCGCTCGACCACGCTCCGCAACGAGACCACCATCGCGTCCTCCTCACTGGGCGGGCCCGGCTCGCCGTCGTGGAACTGCCAGCCGCCGTCGTCCGCGTCGTGGAAGACGTGCGCGATCAACAGGCCGCCCTGGACGATGCTTCGGGTCGTGATCACGGCGAGGTCGGGAGGGTCGCGGAACAGCCATCCGGTCATCGTAGGCATCACTTGCACCAATTCGTCCTGAGCGTCGACGGCACCCAGGTGCACCGCCGCGATCCGGGCGAAGATCAATGGTCGAAGCCAGCCTGGCAGCTTTGGAGCGCGGGAAATCGATGCTGGCCGGTCGTCCATTCACCTCTAGATGGCATCACGCGCGCTCATTCGGAACCTTCGACGACGATGATGAACGTCAGGCCCCGTCCGGACAATCAGCTACGGCTGCAGCGATCGCTTGCCCCCGTCGGAGGCTTACGTCGACGTATGCGGCGCGCCGGGATCGGCGGCGTCGTGGCCGGCGACTTCTCCCGTAGCGAGCTCGATCGGCGTCTCGGGCACCTTACTGGTCGGGGACGCCTCGCCTGGCTGCGGCGGCTGCGGCACCGGTGGCGCCTCGACCTCCTCGGGCTCGTGCACGGTGACGAGGATCTGGCACCAGGGCGCCTTCGAGCCGGTGCGTTCCGGTGCGAGCGTGGTCACCGCACCGTAGGCGAGTTCACCGTCCTGCTGCCCGCTGCGGCAGAGCTTCTCCAGGAAGCCGATCTGCCCGGCCGGCGTCAGCATGCTCTTGATCTCGCCTGCGACGGCTTCGTCGACCACGTCGCCCAGTGCGGCGACGCGCTCCAGGACCTCGTTCGCGAAGCTGCGGCGGTAGACGATCCGGGGCAGGTCTGTGCCGCCCCGCTTGGGGATGACCGCGCACGAGGCGTCGACGCCGCTCGCGAGCTCGAGGCGGATCGGACCGTCTCGACCCCGCACCACCACGGCAGCCTTGGCGTTGACCGCCATCGCCGGTGCCACGGCCAGTCCGACGCGCCCGAAGTCGTTCAGCACCCGCCGTTGCAGCTCGTAGGCGTAGAGGGGGCGCAGCGTCCCGATCAGGCGATAGCCTCCCCCCGCGCCGATGGTGCCGAACTCGATCGTGCGCACGTCTTTGGTGTTCCAGACGACGTTCGACATCGCGCCGTCATGGATCAGGAAGTCGGCGACGGACGTGTCCGGCCCCGACAGCGACCGCAGGCTTCCGGCGACGGCGGTCAGTCTGGGGGCCGCGCGTCGACCGTTGGTCCGGACGACCAGGTCGCATTCGGGCGTGATGACGGCCAGAACCTCGCCGGCGGGGCCGGCGTAGACGTCGCCGACCCGCATGTCCTTGCCCTGGCGTTCCGGCCGCGCGTCGACCCGTGCCCGGAAGTAGAGCTCCGCCACGCCCGCCGTAGGTCCGTCGAACGCGCCTTCGATCTGGCTGCCCGGCTTCCCCTTCGCGGCGGCCTCGTCGAGCGTCGCCCAGCTCGGCTTGTCCCACGCGACCTTCCTGGCGACGGCGTCGACCAGCACCTCGCCGAAGAACCACTCCAGGTATGAGCTGAGCGGCTGGCCTTCCTCCGCCAGCCGGAAGCGGGAAAGGTAGGCGAAGTCCTTCAGCTCGAGTTTGGTGATCGTGTCCCAGACGCTCTCCACGGCGGCGTCCACGCCCTCCTTCCAGTGGGTGAGCGCATCCTCGATCGCGCCTGCGAACAGGTGGCGCTGTGCGATGTCGAGGAGCGAATCGGCCGCCGCGGGGGCGATCTCGATCGCGCCTCCCTCATCCTCCTTGAGGTCGTCCTTCGCCATGTAGGCGAAGCGACTCGCGAAGATCGGCCGCTTGCTGTCGCGGATCTCGCGACGGAAGGCGTCGGCCCGGTCGGCGACGGCATGGGAGGACATCAGCATCACCGAAGGGCCTGTCCCGGGTTGCGCGTCCAGCACGGCGCGCAGCATCCGGATCGACGCGCTCCGCGCCGCTTGGCCCTGCGCGCCGTCCGGGTCGCTCTCGGCGGTGAAGCCCCGATCCAGGTAGTAGTCGACGAATACGACCTGCGCCTCGTGACCGGCGAGATCGATGTTCGCGTCGTTGGATCCTACGCGCGTCACCCGCACCCCGCGACACTTGCTGAGAAGCCTCAGGAGCGGCCGTACGTAGCTGAGGTTCGAGCCCTTGAGGGCGTCGAAGCGGCCTGCCGGATCGAAGCGGGCATCGAAGCGCTCGACGAAGCGGGCGTAGACCTTCGAGACGGCCAGCGTCACCGCTTCGTCGGCATACTCGGTGTTCAGGAGCGCTTCGGCAGCTGCCGTCGCCTCCTCCTCGGTCAGCCCGGACTTCCTGCGCGCCCACTGGTGCTGGCCGTCCGTGAGCAGCTCGTAAAGGGGGCCTGCATCCTCGTTGCCGACGACGGGCGGGTCGAACGCGTCGTCGATGACCACCACCTGGGTGATGCCGCCTTGCTCGATCGCCGCCGTGATCCGCGCCGCCTGGTCCATCTCAGGCGCTCATGTCGAGCACGAACCGGCTGAGCCTGCCTTGCCGGTGCCGGCCCATGTCGGCATCGAGTTGGAGCTGCCAGTCGTGGTGCTTGGCAAGCTCGCGCGAGATGTACAGGCCCAGGCCGCGCCCCTGCGACGCAGGCCGGGACGAGATGAAGGGCTGGAAGATGAGTTCCCTCCGCTCCGGTGCGACGCCCGGGCCGTTGTCCTCGACGGTCATCACCTTCTCCGCGGGGTCGACCCGCACCCAGATGCGGGGATTGAACCCGTTCTCGTACTTGGCCTGCTGCTTGAGCCAGTAGACCGAGTTGGCCAGCAGGTTCTCGAGGATCTGGATGACCATCCCGCGATTGGCCTTGATCCGCCAGGACGCGATCTCGGGCACGAGTTCTATCCCGTGCCGGGCGAACTCGTTCCGGTGGCTCGCGAGCACGTCGTTGACCGCGTCCGCCAGGTCGAAGGTGGTCTTCGACTGCCGCTTCTCGCCGGTGAGCTCGTCGAATGCCGATATTCGCTTCTGGAGCGTCTGAAGTTGCGACTCCAGCGATCGGAGCGCCGCGCCGCTGTCGTCGCGCCGCGTCTCGCTCAGCAGGCGCAGGGTGTGTCCGACCGATCGATCGAGCTCATGGAAGATGAATTCCGTCATCAGGCCGATGCCGGCCAGGTAGACGAACTTCTCGCGGTCGTCGGTCACCTCCTGGACCGCCTTGTCGATGCGGCCGACCAGGCCGGCGCACTGGTCGGCGAGCGTGTTCACGCCTCTCGAGACCCGGTCGATCAGCGGTCGGCTGGCCGGATCAAGCTTGGTGCGGAGCTCGGCGACCGCCAGCTCGACCTCGTGCTGCGTGTCGCGGAAGGCGAGGGCCTTCTCCTCGGCCTGGCGCTTGGTGAGCTGCTCCGCCTTGTCGATCTCGTTGATGAGGTTCCTGAGCTCGACGTGGAGCACCCATGTCATGATCGTGCGCAGCGCGCTCGCCGCTTCGGAGTCGACCAGGCCCTGGCGGTTGGTCTGCTCGCTGAGCGCCGTATGCGGTGCCCAGACCCGCACGCGCCCGACCACCTGCTGGCGGTTCAGCTTGAAGCCGGACTCACCGAAGGCGACCACGTCCAGGTTGAGCCAGTCGTCCTGGGGTTCGCCGTAGGGAAGCACGCGGAAGCCGTAGCGGTACAGCATTGGCCCGCCCGACCACTGGGCGACCTGCTCCCTGGTCTCGCTCGAGGTCGTGGTCAGCGACGGCACCGCCTCGACCACCCGTCGGTTGAACCAATAGATGTCGAACTTGAACGGACCTAGGGCGGTGAGCGCGTCGGGCCTGATGGCGACCGTCTGGAAGGCGGCGTGGCCGCGCTTGCCACGGCGCTTCACCGATTGCTGGGCGATTGAGTAGACTTCCGCTCCCCGCTGCTCCAGCGGGCGCGACTGGTTGTAGCGGTGGTAGGCGACCGCGCCGGCGAGGACGGGTTCTGCGCCCGTCAGATCCCCATCCAGAACGGGGTTCCCCTTCCGTTCGAACCTGAGCTCGCCGCGCGCCGATGCGTGCGCGGCCTTCAGGAGCGTCTGCGGGACGGATGGGATCAGGACCCGGGTCTCGTTGTGATGCACCTCCAGCAGCTTGTTGGCTGCGCCCGGCTCGAACGGGTCAATCATCCGGGCGATCTTGCCCTGGAAGAGTTCGCGGAAGCGATCCAGGCTCCACTCCCCGGTCAGGTCCGAGATGCGGATGGTGGTGCCCTGGACCGAGGCATCCTTCTTGGCGTCGCCACCGCGCGGCGCGAGCTCGACTTCGCCGATGTCCATGTCGCGGTCGTGCGAGAATTGGCGCCAGTCTATGTCCAGGAGGTGCCAGGACGGCTCGCCGCGGCGCGTCGTGGTGATAGTCAGCTGCTCCCCGAGCCGCATGGCGGAGAGCCGGCCCACGCCCTTGTCGCCGAGGTACTGCGCGCCTGTCATGTTGTCGGCCCGGCGCGACCGGGTCCCGATCCGCAGGTAGACCTGCGTGAGGTCGTCGAGGGACATGCCGGTGCCGTCGTCGCGCACCTCGATCCAGTTGTGCGCCTGCTGGGCCGTGATCAGGCGGGTCTTCAGATCGGCGGCGTCGGCCGCAGGAGCGAGGTCCGCCATGAACGATTCGAAGTGCCCTGCGGCCAGGTTGTCGGGCTTCGCGGCTTCAATGAGCGCGAGCACCTCCTGCACCGTAGCCGGGGCCGCCTTCGCGTCGCGGCCGACGCCCGCGATGGCGTCGATCGCCTGCTGGAAGCCTGCCCGGCCGAGGACGACGCGCGCGACGATGCGCACGGTCGGCGATTGGGCGTCGACCGAGTTCTTGATCAGCTCGTAGAGGGCGACCTCGTCGGAGCTGATCAGCTCCTTGCCCAGTTCGAGGATGGTCCGTGCGGCGAAGGTGAACGACATGCTGCACGCCTTGTCATCGGTTTGCGGTTGCGTGGCAACACGCGGTGCTCTGGTTCGAGACATGGTCGCCGATGTCGTGCATGAACCCGGCCAGGCGAGGGTGGCGAGCCGCTGCTGCTCGACGAATTGCGGCTGCTCGACGTGGTACAGGTGGCACCACGCAGGCCTGAACTAGTGGTTCTATCCTGTCTTGGTGGAGGCCTGGACCGGTCGTGTCAGGCCGCCGGCGAAGCTGCTGGTGTCGTACGGCGCCGATGATCCGATCCGACCGGCTCCAAAGTTCGAGCTCTTCGTCCAGGAGACCTCGACGGGTGCCGGCTCGCCCCGGATCCTCTTCACTTCTCGCCCTCTTGCTGGAATCTTCACGGGCTTCGTCGGCGAGGTCTACGGTGCGCTCGGCTTCCCTTCACCGGTCGAGGCGGGCGATGTCCGCCTGGAGTGCGTGGACGGGGCCTGGCAGGTGGTCCGGCACGCAGTGCAGGTCTGAGCGATCCTGTTTTCGAGGGGCGGTCCTGCGCCAGGCGGTGACCACCCTTCCGTCCTTGTGGCGGATCGCGCTCAACCTCATGGTCTGCATCGCCTTGTTCAAGGCTCGTTCCGGCTACGCGGGGAACCCGATCCCTTCTTTCCGCCGGAGCGATGCCGGCCACCGAGGGGTGGAACTGGCGAGCGTCGGGCGGCTCGCCTGCGGGCTACTGCGCTTTGCGGCGAGCCGGACGCACGCCCCTAGCGGTTCCGGATCGTCCGTCGATGAGCGCGACCGCCTCCGCCAGTGTCACGGTTCCCGACTTCGCGAGAAGTCGGCTCGCGATCTCGGCGAGCTGCCGCTTCTCTTCCGACGAGATGCGATAGAGGAGCGTCGAGCCCGGAGCGGAGACCACCCCGCGGATTGTCAGGGTGACGTCGGACCCGTCCGCCACCTGCAGCCTGTATGCGGGATCGGGAATCCTGGAAGCTCCCCAGACCTTCGGGGGATTGCGTCGGCAGTCCAGGTCGACGAGCCAGGACCCCGCGGGCGGCAGTTGCTCGAATTGATAGCCCCAGGCTCGTCGGAAGTCGGGCGCGTCCGCGGTTTCGCGAGGCGCGGCTTCGAGCTGAGCGTTCCGCAGTGCCCTTCTGCCGCCATCGGTCAGCCGGTTCTTGTAGGCGGCGACGTGGACATGCGCGAACAGCTCCGGCACCTCCCTGCAGGCCGCGAGCAACGTCCTGGCCTGCGGTGGCGGCGTCGGAAGCAGCGGAGGCGGAGCAGCAGCGCGCCTCGCGATCTCCCTTCGGATCGCCGGCAGGCCGATCCGGGTCGACGCGTCGGGAAGCCAGAGCTCGTCCAGCAGCTGGTTTGCCGCCGTGACGATCGCGGGATTATTGGTAAGCACGTTCGCCTCGACAGATCCGCCCGAGGTGTCCCCGTCCTGGGTCAGGCCGTATCGCGATGGGTTCGAGGATCCGATGATCACATGGGTCGCGGTGGCGTAGATCTTGGCGTGCAGGCGGGGGTGGGACCGGATAATCGCGCCGCTTTCGGCTAGGGGAAGGAGAGCGCTTGGATTGCAGGCCGGCGAGTCGAAGCGGCAGAGTATGTGAAGGCGCGTGGTGGATCCCCGGGGCAGCAGCCGGGCGGCGCCTTCTCCCCAGAACGGGGCGGCGATCCGGGCGATCTCGGCCGACCTGCACATCCGGCGCAACGCAGGCGCGACCTGGTCCTCCCGCAAGAGTTTGATGCGGGGCGGGCCTGTCTTGGCGCCTCTGCCGGGAGCGGAGTCGGCCTTCACGCCGCCCGCGCCTCGTAGGCGGTCGCGCGGGCCAGCGGCAGCAGGGCGGGGAGGGGCACCAGTGCGAACTCGCGCCCGACGCTCCACCCCCTCCTGGCGCACTCCCGGAGTAGGGCCTGCTCCGCGCGGTGCGCCCGGTCGACGTCGGGAAGCGCGAACTCGAAGAGCATGCGCCAGCTGAGCGCGCTGCCTGGCGGGAACCCCGAGTTGAGCTCGTCGCAGCGCCTCTCCACGTCGTTGGTGCGTCCGATCTTCACCAGGTGCCGCGGATCGGCGGGCGTCAGCGTCCTGAGCAGCGCCCGCGCGTCGCCATCGAGGCAAGCGACATAGAGGTCGCTCACTCCGTCGCGTAGCATGGAGAACCGCGCGCCTGTTGCCGGGGCCGGTCCTCTGGACGGCGTGGCGATGGCCGTCGCAGGGTGGCCTGCGAATCCTCGGATGCGTTCGACCTCTCGAGCGAGCGCATCGGGCTCGTCCGCGTAGGCCGACCAGACCTCCGCGTTGAGCGCGTTGCCGTGCGGCAGGCCGGTTCGCCCCGACGCTATGAACACCGGGTCCTGCTGCGCGAGGTTCTTCAGCTTCATGGCGATGCCGGTGGGGTTCCTGAACGAGGGCCCCGGCAACGAGCCCGCGGCGAGGGCGCGGGCGTTCAGAAGTTCCGACAGCTCGACCACGCCGGGATGGCGTTCCTCCGCGCCAGGCGCGCGCAGGTAGAGGTCCAGGAGCAGGACGGTCTCGTCTCGCGACCATGTCGGGTTACGAGCGGACGCTGGGCCGCCCGGCGGCGGGGAGTCACCCATGCCCGGTCGCCCGCTCGATCATCGGGGCGTGCCGCTCGCGTACTCTGCGCGGATCGCCTCCACGACGCCCTCCACAAAGGTTTCGGTGGCGAAGGGCGCCTGCGCGTAGATCAGGTCGGACTCGCCCTCTAGGCGGGCGAGCATGTGCCCACGACCGAGCAGCCGTTCCGCCCCCCTCTCGCCAAGCGCTATCTCCGAGGTGCCCTCGCCGTCGACCTTGAGGATCAGCCTGTTCCCGAGCTGCGAGCGGAGCTGGACTGGGACGACGTTCGCGTCGGGGCGTTGCGCGGCGAAGATCAGGTAGATGCCGGCTGCGCGAGCCTTCACGCCCAGGCGGCCCACCGTCGAGGTGACCGCAGCCTTGTAGTCCTCCGTCAGCATCCACTCCGCGAACTCGTCGTGGATGACCCAGTAGGCGGGGAGGCGGTCGGCGGTGCCTGCCTTCGCATTGTATGCGGCCAAGTTCGGCACCCGGGCCGATTTGAACAGCTGGTAGCGGCGGTCCATCTCGACGACGAGCGCCTCGAGCCTCGTGACAGCGTGCTCCTGGTCGTCAATGATCCCGTGCTCCAGGTGCGGGAGCTCGTCGAAGGCGAAGTAGTCGACGCCCTGCTTGGGATCGATGAGCACGATGCGGGCCTGGTCCGGGGTGTTGGTGGCAGCGATGCCCAGGATGATCGACTGCATGAGCACCGACTTGCCCGAGCCTGTGCTCCCGGCGATGAGCGTGTGCGGCGCGTGCGCCCGGCCGGGGGAGAAGACCAGGAGCCCGTTGTCCTCCTCCCGGACGCCGATGACGAGGTCTTGGTTGCCGTCGGAGGAGGTCGCCGGACGCCACCGCTCCCAGACCTGTTCCACGGGCACGGTGCGCCGGCTCGGCCGCGCCACGTAGATCGCGACCGCTCCGGGCTCCGCACGCACTGAGATGACGTTCAGCCCGTGCGTGGTCAGCAGCTCGGATCTCTTGCGTCCCACCTGCTCGACGGTGAGGTTCGCGCTGCCCGCGAACCGGAGGATCGCCGCGTTGGGAGTGAGCGTCTGCGCGAGCGGCTTCGCCTGCAGTCCGAGCTGCTGGAGCGCGCTGCGCGTGGCGAGCGCGACGGTGGTGAGCCAGCTCTCGTCCTCTTCGGCTGGAGCTGGCGCCGCTGCCAGCAGCTTGTCCAGCGCGAGCGCGAGGTTCTCAGCCGCGAGAGCCCGCGCGGGTGCGGAGCCGGCAAACGCTCCCGAAGGTGCTCCGGGCTCATCGCCCGCCGCGCCGACCGCCGTGGCTCCCTCGTTCGGGCCGTTCGGCTCCGGCATGCTCCTTGGTTCGAGATCGCAGGTAGCTGGCGCTTTGCCGCCGCCGAGGTGGGCCAGCGACGGCCCGGACGCCGATGCGAGCTCGGCCGGGTTGGAGTCCAGGGCTTCGACCGGACCCATCCCACGCCGTATGTCGCTGGGATCCCCATCGGCCATGTAGATCAGCAGCAGGGCCTTCAGCTCGGCGCGTCCATAGACTTCCTGGATGCATCCGGGTGCGTTCGGCACGTGGACGATCTCGGCCGGTCCGGGGCCGTCCAGCGCGGTCGGCGTGAACACGTGGCTGAATCCCTT
>CAXTTU010000028.1:0-2014 GCA_964247225.1 uncultured Sphingomonas sp.
GCCCTTGCGGTGGAGCGCCAGCGCGTCCTCGCCCGACACGCCCCAGGCGATGTCGCTCATGTGCACCATGCCGTCGACATCGTTGTCGAGCCCGATGAACAGCCCGAACTCGGTCGCGTTCTTGACCTCGCCGTCGACGGTCGAGCCAACCGGATGCGCGGCGGCGAACGCTTCCCACGGGTTGTTCTGCGCCTGCTTGAGGCCGAGCGAGATACGGCGCTTGTCGCTGTCGACCTCCAGCACGATCACATCGACTTCCTGGCTGGTGGAGACGATCTTGCCCGGATGGACGTTCTTCTTGGTCCAGCTCATCTCGCTAACATGGACGAGGCCCTCGATGCCCGGCTCCAGCTCGACGAACGCGCCATATTCGGTAATATTAGTGACGCGGCCCGACAGCTTCGCGCCGATCGGATACTTGGCCTGCGCGCCGTCCCACGGATCGGATTCGAGCTGCTTCATGCCGAGGCTGATCCGCTGCGTGTCCTTGTTGATGCGGATGATCTGCACCTTCACGGTGTCGCCGATGTTGAGCACTTCGCTGGGATGCTGGATCCGCTTGTAGCTGAGGTCGGTGACATGGAGCAGGCCGTCGATCCCGCCCAGGTCGACGAACGCGCCGTAATCGGTGATGTTCTTGACCACGCCGTCGATGATCTGGCCCTCGGCGAGCGACTGGATCAGACCCGAACGCTGCTCGGCGCGGGTCTCTTCCAGGATCGCGCGGCGCGACACGACGATGTTGCCGCGCTTCCTATCCATCTTGAGGATCTGGAACGGCTGCGGAATATCCATCAGCGGCTGGACGTCACGCACCGGGCGCACATCGACCTGGCTGCCGGGAAGGAACGCGACGGCGCCGTTGAGGTCGACGGTGAAGCCGCCCTTGACGCGCCCGAAGATGACACCCTCGACACGCGTCTGCTTGGCGAAGTCGCCCTCCAGCTTGTCCCACGCGGCCTCGCGGCGCGCGCGGTCGCGGCTCAGCATCGCCTCGCCATGCATGTTCTCAACGCGGTCGACATAGACCTCGACCTCGTCGCCGACCTTGAGCTCCGCCTTCTGGCCCGGCGCGGCGAACTCGCGCAGCGGCACCCGGCCCTCGCTCTTCAACCCAACGTCGATCACCGCGAGATCATTCTCGATCGCGGTCACCGTGCCGTGAACGACACGGCCTTCGAAACTGTCCGCGCCGCCGAACATCTCGTCGAGCATCGCGGCGAAATCGTCACGGGTGGGAAGCGCCTGAGTGGCCATAAGCAGTCGTAATCCTTGATCGTTTCCGGCCAGCCGGTTGGGTCCGGCGGTCTTGGCACGGGGTCCGCCGTGGCGACCGGGTGTCGACACGGCATCCGGTGAGGGCGGGCGGCGGAGGGCAAGACGCGGAAATGCGAAAAGGGCGCGTGGAGTTGCCTCCCGCGCCGACCTCCGCGAGCGCCTGCCCGCCGGACATGGTTCGTGTACCCCAAGAGCGAAGGGGAGGCAAGGCGAGCGCGCGAGGCAGGTACTAGCGGTCAGCGTGGACCGCGCGTCCCGTCGTCGCGATCGGGCGACGCTTCATACATCGCACGCCCGTTCAGCAATTGCGTTGCTTCGGCCAGCAACATTGTTGCGTGTACGCCCGAGGCGGCCGTCCGCGCCTCCAGCTTGTCGAGCGCGCGCAATGCAGCATAGCCGAGCCGGTTGTCATAGGCGATGCGCCAGCCGACGTGCCGCCCGCGATGCCACACCTCCGTGCGGCGCGCCTGCATCCCGCCCGCCATCGCGGCGTCGAGCGCTTGCTCGCCCGCGCGCCGCTGCGCCTCGTCCCAGGCGCGCGCGAAGCCGCTGTCTTGCCCTGCGCGACGGCGCAGCTGATACGCCGAACTCGGCGACCGCCCGACCGAGCGCGCCGCGGCGGCAACGGTGCCGCACCGCGCGAGCGCCGCGACAAAGGCGCGCTGCACCTCCGCCGACCAGCCGTTCGCGCCGCGATAGGTGGTGGGGACGGGGGTGAAGAGGAGCAGGTTATCGG
>CAXTTU010000028.1:2024-17548 GCA_964247225.1 uncultured Sphingomonas sp.
CTGTAGGACAGCGGTTTCGCGTGTGGAGGGGGGCTAGGATCGACGGGCGCGCTCAGCGGCGCAACGTGCAGCCGGCACGGTCGAACCAGCAGGGGATACCGATCGAGAGTTGCTCGCGGTAGCGGGCATAGGGCAGCTCGTTTGTTGCATAACGGGCGGCTTCGCCCGGATCGTCGCGGCGTGGGTGAGCGGCGAAGGGCCGGACGATTGCTATGGCGCGCTCGCCCGCGGCGTCCGGCAATTGGTGGAATTGCCGGACATTCTCCAACCGGCCGCGCGAATCGGTGACCGTGGCAGAGGCGAAATAGGCTTCGTTCCAATCACGACCTACCCGACCCCGGAAGAGCAACAGGCGAGCGGGCACATCGTCCGCCGCCGCGACCGGAACAATACGCAGACAGGCCGGCGCGATGGCGAGCAACAGGCCGGCGATGGCCATTGCTCTCCCTTGCCGGTTCACGACCTCGCGCAGCCACACCCACGCTCCCGCCCCGAACAGCGGGAACAGCCACTTGAAATAATGCGCGTTGTTGAAGCGCCACAGCCCGGAGGGTTGCAGATCGGTATAGGCGAGAAAGAGCAGCGAGTATGGAATCGCTGCCGCCGCGATAACGACCAGCGTCGTGCGGGTCGGGCCGCGAGCGCTCGCTGACAGGACCAGCAGGCCGGCCGCTCCGGGCACCAGCCACGGCAACCGCTCGACCAGCGACTCCGCTTCCGGGTACCAGGGCTGGGGCGTAATCACGAGAACGTACGTCTTCCATGGGAGGTCCGCGAACGCGAAACCCTGCCTCGCCGCCTCGACCATGTAGCGGCTGGGGGCCGCGCCGTAGATCACCAGATGGAGCAGCAGATAGGGGAGCGCGACGGCGAGCCCACCGGCGACCGCCGCGAGGACATCGCCCGCCCGCAACCGGGCTCGCCTCAGCATCAGCCCCGCCGCGACCAGCAGCGGCCCCGCGATCGTGAGCATTTCCGTCGGGCGCACCAGCGGGAGCGCGCCCGCGGTCAGGCCCAGCACCAGCCACCGCCGTCGCGAAGCATCTGTCTGCGTGACCGAGGCGACCTGAGCGATCAGCGACCAGGTTAGCGCCGCCGACAGCGTCGTGTTCCAGGGGATGAGCCACAATGCCGCCGTCGAATCCACCGCCAGCGTCGCGAGCACGAACACGACAGTCGCGGCGGTCGGGCCGACGCCCAAATGCCCGACCGCGCGCGCGAAGCTGGCGCAGGCGAGCAGGAACAGCAGCAGGTTGGGGACGAAGAACGGATCGCCCGGCGTGAGGTGGACGAACGGGGCGCCGAGCAGCGGATAGGCGAGCGAATACCAATGCTCCGCCGCCGCCAGATCGCCACCCGCGAACGCCACGGCGGAGCGCAGGTACTTGCCCTGGTCGAACCAGTCGTGCCACCGCGACGGCGACCAGAGGTGCAGGCCGAAGCTCGCCCAATATCGCGCGATCCAGACCGCGCCGAGAATCAGCGCGGTTCGCGACCATCGCGTCGGCCCCCAGATGTCCGGGTCGCCGACGCTCCGACCGCCCCTCATTCGCCGCGCGGCCCGACCCGGGTGTTCACCAGCGCCACCGCGCGCGCAACCGCCGCCTCGATCGTCAGCGTCGTGGTGTCGAGGATCGCCGCGTCGGCGGGGATGGCGAGCGGCGCGGTCGCGCGCGTCGCGTCGCGGGTGTCGCGCGCGCGGATGTCGGCGAGCACCCGGTCATAGCTCACCACCTCGCCACGCGCCGCCAGCTCGGCGTGGCGGCGTTGCGCGCGGACGGGGGCGGTCGCTTTCACGAACAGCTTGGCGTCCGCGTCCGGCGCGATCACCGTGCCGATGTCGCGCCCGTCGAGCACCGCGCCGCCGGGCTGCGCGGCGAACCGCCGCTGACGCTGGAGCAGCGCGGAGCGGACCAGCGGGTGGGCGGAGACGACCGAGGCGGTCTTGCCCACCTCGTCTTCGCGCAGCGCCGGGTCGGCAAGGAGGTGCTCGTCGAAGCCGGACGCCGCGACCGCGTCCGCCTCTTTCGCGGGGTCGAGCTCCAGCCTGAGGACGTTCAATGCCACCGCGCGATACAGCAGCCCCGTGTCGAGATGCGGCAATCCGAAATGCCGCGCCAGCGCGCGCGCGATCGTGCCCTTGCCGCTCGCCGCGGGCCCGTCCACCGCGATGATCATGCTTGCCTCCGCCCCAGCCACGCCCTGCCGAGCCCGAACAGCGCGATCCCGCCCCACACGATCTCGAGCAGGAACGAGGCGAGGTTCCAATGCACCAGCAGCGACGCCCCCAGCAGCACCGCGCCGACCAGGTTGGCGGCATTGAATAGGACGAAGTTCACCGGCTTGGCGATATTGCTGTACGCATAGCCGAACACCAGCACCGCGCTGCCCATCAGCCCGACGATGTTCGCCAGCGTCCCGTTCACGCCCACGCCCCCAGCGAGCGTATCAGCGGGACGAAGGTGGGGAAGCTGGTCCGCACGGGTGCCATGTCGTCGACGGTGACGGGCTGACGGCTGACCAGCCCGGCGACGGCGAAGCTCATCGCGATGCGGTGGTCCAGTTCCGCTGCGATCGTCGTGCCGCCGTTGGTGGCGAAGGGAGCACCGTCGCGTCCGTCGATGACGAGCCCGTCCTCCCTCTCCTCGACCGCGACGCCGAGCCGGGACAGCCCCCGCGCCATCAGCGCCAGCCGATCGCTTTCCTTGACGCGCAGCTCGCCAATGCCGCTCGCGCGCGTCCGCCCTCGCGCCAGTGCGGCAGCGACGAACAGGATGGGGAACTCGTCGATCATGCTCGGCGCAATCTCGGATGGTACCTCGACCCCGGTCAGCGCGGAATGGCGTGCGCGAATGTCCGCGACGGGCTCGCCGCCCACCTCGCGCTCGTTCTCATATAGGAGGTCCGCGCCCATCGCGCGCAACACCGCGAACAGCCCGGCGCGCGTCGGGTTGACCCCGACATTCTCGACCAGCACGTCCGACCCCGGCACGAGCAGCGCGGCGACGATCGGGAAGGCGGCGGAGGACGGGTCGCCGGGAACGGTGATTGTCTGCGGGTGCAGCTCCGCCTCGCCCGTGAGCGAGATGACCCGCCCCCCCGCGCTCTCCTCCACGTCGAGCGCCGCGCCGAACCCGGCGAGCATCCGCTCCGAATGGTCGCGCGTCGGCACCGGCTCGATCACGCGGGTCGTCCCCGGCGTGTTGAGCGCGGCGAGCAGCACCGCCGACTTGACCTGCGCCGACGCGACCGGGAGCGTGTATTCGATCGGCACCGCCGGGCACATCCCGCGCACCATCAACGGCAGCCGTCCGCCGGGCGACGCCGTCACCTCCGCACCCATCTTCGCGAGCGGCTCGATCACCCGCGCCATCGGTCGCCGTGACAGCGACGCATCGCCGGTGAAGGTCGCGGTGACCGGATGCGACGCGACCAGCCCCATTAACAGCCGGGTCGAGGTGCCCGAATTGCCCATGTCGAGCGCCTGCTCGGGCTGGAGCAGCCCGCCGACGCCAACGCCGTCCACCGTCCACACCTCACCCTCACGCTCGATGCCCGCCCCCATCGCGCGCAGCGCGGCGGCGGTGGCGAGCACGTCCTCGCCCTCCAGCAGCCCGGTGATCCGGCTCGTGCCCACCGCCAGCGCGGAGAACATCAGCGCGCGGTGGCTGATCGACTTGTCGCCGGGCACCGCCACGCTGCCCCGGAGCCGCGGACACGCGCTGACGCTCATCGGTTCGGGCGGGAGGGGGGCGTGCATGGGCCGCGCGCTTTGACAGTGGGCCCGCGTCATGGCAAGGCGCGCCCCCATTCGGGCCTCGCGCCCGATCAGCGACCCATTCGGGCGTTCAGCCCGATCTTACTGAAATCGTCGAAAAGGTTTGAGCACGGCATGATCAAGGCCGAATGGGGCACCAAGCGTAGCTGCCCGAAATGCGCGACGCGGTTCTACGACCTCACCAAGGACGACCCCGTGTCCTGCATCAACTGCGGTTATGCGTGGGAGCCGGAGCCGATCCTGAAATCCAAGCAGCCGCTGCCGTTCGAGGTCGCCAAGACCGTCAAGGCGGATACCAGCGACGATCTGGCCGGCCCCGATGAGGATCTGGCGACCGCGGTCGAGGACGAGGAGCCGAGCGCGGACGACGAGGTCGATCTGGGCGGCGACGACGATCTGGGTGTCGAGACGGGCGCGGCGGACGAAGAGCAATAAGCGCCGGGCGGCGCGCGGCTTGCCAAGGCGGACCGCGCCCGCTAAGCGCGCCTTCCCGGGACGGATGGGGCCGTAGCTCAGCTGGGAGAGCGTCGCAATGGCATTGCGAAGGTCAGGGGTTCGATCCCCCTCGGCTCCACCATATCTAGATAGCTCTCGTTCCTGACTGGCTCCTGGTCAAACGGGGGCCCTGGATCGGTTCGGACCACCCCCATAGCGTCCTCGGGTGATCGCCCCCGCCGAACCGCGGGCCGGGGTTGCCTCTGACCTTGGCGGATTGCGGTCGAGGCCGCCCACGCGCGGCGGTGCCGGCCCCGGGACCCGAACTCCGCCGTTCCGATGTCGGGACAAGCGAGGTCCCGACCCGACGCCTGACGCCGGTGACACCCCGAAGTTTCGCGCTATACAGAAACGGATAGCTGTGCGAGCCACGGGCAGCCGCTCGTTGCCACTGGCTGCGTCGCTGGTTCGGAAGGGGCCGCGGCCGATGGTCGGCCGAGGGAGGGGAGCGAATGGTGCAGGACTGCCGGACCGCGGAGTTCAGCTTCGCCGTCCCCGATGGGTGGAAGGACCGCCGGGTGCTCGCCTGGTCGGCGCAG
The DNA here is from genome assembly GCA_964247225.1 of uncultured Sphingomonas sp. GTDB lineage: Bacteria > Pseudomonadota > Alphaproteobacteria > Sphingomonadales > Sphingomonadaceae > Sphingomonas. Next base: position 6,837 of record CAXTTU010000028.1, read on the forward strand.
CCCCGTCCCGGCCAGGCGGTCGTGCCCAATGTCCTGGCGACCTATGACCGGCTGCCGGCCGGCAAGACGCTCGACGCGTTCGTCGATGGTCAGGCCGACGATCTGAAACGGCACGCCAAGCGCTTCACGATGCTGGGACGGCGCGAGGTCTCGCTGGGTGGCCGGCGCGCCCTGGAGCTCATGTTCCGCTGGGACGCGGGGTCGGGGCTGATGCGGCAGCGGCAGGTCTATTGCCATCTGGACGACGGGCGCGTGATCACGGTGGGGCACACCGCGCTTGACGGCGAGTTCGACGCGAGCGAGCCCGTCTTCCAGGACATGCTGGCCGGGTTCCGCTGGTTGTGACGCGGGGACGCTGAGCCATGGAGGCCGCGCTCGCCGGAGCCCGGATCGGCGACCCCGTGGAGCACAGCCATGCGCTGATGGGCTTCATCGCGGGCGCGGCGATTGGCCTCGGGGTCGGGATCGCGCTGCTGGGCGCGACGCTGGCGGCACCGTTCACCGGCGGGCTGTCGCTGGTCGCGGTCGCTGGAGGTATTGCGGCGCTCGGCGGCATCACCGCGCTGACGGGCCTCGGCGCGATGGCGGGGGGCAAGGTTCTCGGCCTCGCGGGCACTTATAATGCCGGTCAGATCATCACCGGCTCACCCAACGTGTTCGTCAACGGTCGCCAGGCGGCCCGCGCCATCACCGACACCGCTGCGTGCAGCCAGCATGGCGGGCCCCCGCCCATCGCGCAGGGCAGCAGGACGGTGGGGATCAACAGCTTCCCGGCCGCGCGCAAGGACGACAAGCTCCAGTGCGACGCGACCATCTCGGACGGCTCGCCCGATGTGATGATCGGCGGCGGGCAGGCCGACTATCTTGCCATCTCCCCCGAGATCCCGGCCTGGATGAGCAAGACCGCGCAGTGGATGGCGGTGATCGGCGGCGCGGTCGCGCTCGGCTTTGGCGGGTTGGCGGCGTTCCTGTCCTGCGGGCTGGCGGGGCTGGCCGCGTTCGCGGGCGATGTCGCGATCGGCGCGCTCGACAGCCTTGCGGGCAAGCTGGGCGGCGGCGCGATCGGGCAGGCGCTGTGGGGCGACAAGGGTCGCGAGATCGGCGAAACATTGGGCGAGCTGACCGGCGTGCGGGGCCCGCTGAATGCGCTGCGCACGACCCGCGCGCATCCGGTCGATGTCGCGACGGGCGAACTGCTCGTTGATCAGACCGACTTCACCTTGCCCGGCCCGATGCCGCTGGTGTGGACGCGCAACTGGTCGTCGCGCTCGTCGCACATCGGCGATCTCGGCTCCGGCTGGTCGCACCCGTTCGACATGGCGCTGGAGCCATTGCCGCAGCACGGGCTGGCGCAGCTACGCCTGGCCGACGGACGGCTGACCTTCCTGCCGCTCGCCTTGCCCGGCCACCCGTCGCTCAACACCGCGGAACGCCTGATCCTTCACCGGGAAGAAGGCGCGTGGCGGCTGGCGGACTACCTTGGCACGAACTGGTGGTTCCCCGATCGCGCGCTCGGCGTCGCGCCGCTCGCCCGCGTGAGCGACGCTGCCGGTAACGCAATCGACCTCCAGCGCGACGCGAGCGGCGCTCTGGTCGGCATCGTGGACAGCGGTGGGCGGCGGCTCGTGATCGGGCATGATCCCGCGGGTCGCATCGTGTCGATCGACGCGCCGCATCCCGATCTGCCGCGCGAGACGATGCGATTGGTCAGCTACGCGTATAACGAGCTCGGCGACCTCGTCACGGTCACCGACGCGCGCGGGGGCATGACGGCCTATCGCAGCGAGGGACGCCTGATCGTCGAGGAGCGCCGCCGGGGCGGCATCGTCTTCGCCTTTCGCTGGGACGACCCCGCGCTCGGCCGCGACGCCCGCGTCGTCGAGAGCTGGGGGACGGACAACCTCTACCATTGCCGGTTCGACTATTCGCCAACGGACAAGCTCACCCTAGTCACCGATGATCGCGGCGCGGAGACGCTGTACGGGTATAACCGGCTCGACCTGGTCGTGTACGAGCGCGACCCGCTCGGCCATGAACGGCACTGGCAATGGTCGGAGGCCGGCGCTCTCCTGTCCTACCGCGATGGCGAAGGGCGGAGGAGCCAGTTCGGCTATGATGATGTCGGACGGCTGATCTCGCGGGGCGAGCCTGGCGGCGCGGTCACGACGATCGGCTACAAGCCGATCGAGAACGAAACCTCGCTGTCCGCCCCCGATTTCGGGCTGCCGCAATGGGTGTCGCTACCGCAGGGGGGCACACAGGCGTTCGTGTATGATGGCCGGGGCAGGCTGACCGCGAGCACCGACGCGCTGGGCCGGGAGCAACGCTTTCTGCGCGACGAGCGCGGGCTGCCGCTCGCGGTCAGCGATGGGCTGGGCGTCGTCGCGCGGTACGGGTGGGACGGGCAGGGGCTGCTCGCCTGGGAGGGCGACGGTGCCGGGAACCGGACCGATTATGGCTATGACGCGCTCGGCCGCGTCACGCAGATACGGCGCAGCGGCGAGGAAACGCGCTATCGTTATGATCCCGCCGGTAATCCGGTGGCGATCATCCGCGCATCGGACGAAGCCACCGTCGCGCTGGAGTATAATGCGGAGGACCGGGTGATCGCACATCGTGACCCGCGCGGGCGGGTCACCCGCTGGGACTATGCCGGCCTGCCCTTCCCCGTACAGCGCGTCGCCGCCGACGGGAGCAGCATCTCCTACGCCTATGACCGCACGCTCAACCTGGTCGGCATGACCAACGAAAAGGGCGAACGGCTCAGTTTCGACATCGACGCCGCGGGCCGCACCGTTCGCGAGACCGGGTTCGACGGGCGGGTGCAGGAATATCGTCACGACGCCAGCGGCCTGCTGATCGAGCGGCGCGACGGCGCAGGGACCACGCGCTACCTTCGCGGCGAGGACGGGCGCATCCGCGTCGCCAGCTTTCCCGACAAGCAGGTCCACCGTTTCAGCTGGAGCGCCGCGGGTTGGCTGGTTGCCGCCACCTCGCCCGACCGCCAGCTGAGCTTCGCGTACGACGCCGCGGGGCAGCTCGTCGGCGAGACGCAGGACGAGGCATCGCTCCTCCATCGCTACGACGCGCGCGGCCGGCGCATCGCGACGGAGCTTCCCGACGGGCGTACGGTGGCGTCCGGCTATGACGCAGGCGACCGCTTCACGGCCGTGACGCTCGACGGGCGACCCATTGCGAGGGTCGCGCGCGATCGGGAGGGCCGCGAGGTGGAGCGCGAGGCGGGCGCGCTGCGGATGGTCAGCGACTATGATCCGGCCGGGCGGCTCGTTCGCCAGCATGGCGCGACGGTGCGCGGCGGCGGCGGCGCGACGATCGACCGGCGCTACCATTATGATCCGTTCGGCCAGCTCCTCGCGATGACGGACGCCGCGCGTGGCGAGAAGCGCTTTCGCTACGACGCGCTCGACCGGCTGGTCGGGGTCGATGGCGCCTCGCCGGAAGCGTTCGTCGCCGACCCGGCGGGCAACGTCCTGCCCGCGGGCGGTGTCGGGGGCGAGGCGATCGGCGACCGGCTGCGCGTCTGGGGCGACCGGCGGTTCGACTATGACGCGGACGGGCGCCGGGTGCGCGAGCTGATCGGCGCGGGCGAGGGGCGCGAGCGGCGCTATCGTTGGGACGGCGCGGGGCGACTCAGCGAGGTGGTGGAGCGCTCGCGGCGGGGCACGCGGATAACGCGCTTCGGCTATGACGCGCTGGGCCGGCGCGCGTGGAAGGACGCGGCCGCGCTGCCGCCGCCCGCCGCCAATTCCGAGGCGGCCGGGGACCTGGAGCCGCGATTCACCCGCACGCGCTTCCTGTGGGACGGCGATGTGCTCCTGGGCGAGGCGAGCGCCCCCGCCGACGCGACGCCCGCCGACCTGCTGGAAACGCTGTACCTCCATGAGCCCGGCAGCTTCCGGCCGCTGGCGCTGGTGCGCCGCGCGGGCGGCGGCGCGGCGGAGGTGCATCATTACCAGCTCGACCGAGTGGGGACGCCGCAGGAGCTGGTCAACGACAATGGCGAGGTGACGTGGCGAGGCGAGCTGACCGCCTGGGGCGCGCTGGCGCGGGTGGCGGGGGCGGGGGTCGCGAACCCGATCCGGTTTCAGGGCCAGTATGAGGACGCCGAGACGGGGCTATGCTACAACCGCCACCGTTACTACGACCCCGCGGTCGCCCGCTACACCGCCCCCGACCCGATCGGGCTGGAGGGCGGGACGAATGGGCATGCCTATGTGCCCGATCCGCTGGGCTGGGTCGACCCGCTGGGGCTGGAACCATGCGCGTTCGTCGATGCGCAAGGCGAGCTCAATCTCAGGAATAAGTTCCCGCAAGGATCCGCCGAAGATCTCGCGCTTCAGCAGCATGTGAGGGACTGGAATAACCAGATCGCTGCCAATGGCGGGACCATGACGCGACAAACGGTTACGCCAGCGATGCGAAGGTCCGCCACCCGTGCCGCCACTGCCGCCAGAACACAAAATCCTGCCGCGTATCAAGGCACCGGCATGGCAGCGGGGCATACACCGGACGTGGCTTGGGGTGGCGCGACTCAGGGACCTATCATACCCTTGAACGAGACCGTGAACGGTTACGTTGGTGGTGCTACGCAAGCAGTTCCATCTGGGACATCATACGGTAAAGTAAAGCTCTTCTGAGGACATAATGGTGATAGGCGACTTGATTGACCAGTCGATTGCAAAGACGGACGCGATCGACGCCGATTTAGACCAAGAAGCGAACGTAGCTGAAACACCTGAATGGGCGAGGTCAGTTCGCAGTCCTGCGGAACTTGCGGCTGACATGATCCCGACATTGGCACCGGGGGTGTACCAGCCGACGACCCCGATGCTGCGAGACAGGTTCGCAAAATTCGGGCGGTGGCTGCGGGCTACGCATGGGCATTGGCTGTCGTTGTCGGACATGGCGGCGCTCTGGGGCGAGCCAGACGAGCCGTTGCTTCGCGACATTGCAGCTATGCGAGAAGGGGGCGAGAAAGGTTGGCCTAACGAAGCGTCCGCCTTGTTCCGGCCCGAGCGGTTGTCGCTGTTTGCCGGGAGCGATTTGTCGAACGAGAAGATTTACCTGCTTTGGCTGGAGTTTGAGGACGAGCCCGAGCTATGGGTCTATGACTCGAACGGTGAGGCCCGGTATCGCGACCTTGCCTCTTATCTGCAAGCGTACCTGACTGACGATCTCTCCGCGTTTGACCGATCCTGGCGCGCGCAGTCCAGTGATCTGCCGTATCGCTGGCCAACGGATGCTCCGCCAGACTTGCACACGCCGAGTTCTTAGTGATAAAGATTGGGAACCTTTCGGCGCTGTATGCAAAGTACGCGGATATTGATGATCAAGGTTGGATCATGTTATCGGAAAAGCTGCTCTCATTCGAGCTAGCTGATCTACTCACTTGTAGCTTTATTGTGGGAGATGATGAGGCGGAAGAGCGAGCGCTACTTGGAAGGTACCCGCAGTTTCTTGAGATTCCAACCTTTCAGGACATAATCGATACAGAGCGTGGCGCCGGACGAGGCGCGATCGAGAATGTAGCAGCGGGGTGCCTGTACTACATTCAACATGATACGTTTCGGGACTAATTGGATGTCCAATGGAGCACGTCATGCTCTGGGTATAGACAAGTTGAAGCTGTCATCAGATTGCCCGGGTGGAGGCGTCGCAGGAGCTGGTCAACGACAATGGCGAGGTGACGTGGCGAGGTTTCACGCTTGCAGGATGTGCGGACACGATGACGCAGATTGACGGACTGTCCAGATTGTTGACGGAAGTATCCGATCGGCCCGAACCGGGCTGGATATTTATGAGGGATCGTTCGGCTGCCTTCACGGCTGAGAAGCTGCTCACCACAGAATACTTCCTGGCCGATGACGATGACGAAGCGATCGACATGGAGGCGGACTTCGCGGCGTTTCTGGAATATCCGACGTTTCGGAGCATCATGGCATTGGAAAAAGAAGAGGGAAGGGGCGACCTTCACAGCCTAGCTGAGGCGTGCATGTATTACCTGGAGAAGGACAACTTTCGTCCGTAAGCTGAGCGGACGGTGCATGGCGAAGATGGTACGATCGACGCCAGCCTAAGCCGGACTGAACTCCGATGCACCGCTCGCCGTTGGCTCGGCCATTATCTACGCCCATCCCCGCAATAGATTGGCACCGAAAGCTATCGACGCGCTGACGCTGGTCCACCCGCCGCCGGCACCGCAAGCCCGAGCCGCGCCAGCGGATCGCCGATCAGGCCGCTGACCATCGCCGCCTGGATCCGCGTGGCCGACCACCACCCCGACACAGGGCCGACGAGCCGGTCGCGGATCAGCGGCAGCAGGCGGCTGTCGGACTGATAGACGGGCGTGAACAGCGCGGTGAGCGCCTGGTACAGCCGGACGTGCCGCCGCCGCAGCGAGACTGCACGGATGAGCGCCGACGGAACATCGTGCGTCTCCCGGAGCGCCAGCGCCAGCGCATGGGCGTCGAGGAGCGCCATGTTGGCACCCTGGCCAAGTTGCGGGCTGGCGGAATGCCATGCGTCGCCGATGTGGATCATCCCCGGCTCGGCGGGAGCCCGCAACGTGCGGTGCGCGTAGCGCGCGAAGGTCAACTGGTCCGGTGAGGCGATCTGGTCGAGCAGGGTCCGGGTCGCGGGCCATAGCTGGACGACGTCGGCCTTCCACGCGTCGAGACCGGCCGCGCGCCAGTCGTCCAGACGGTCGGCGCGGAGCGACCAGAAGAACGCCGCCTGCCCGCGTTCGCCGCCGGGCAGGCGTCCGACGGGGAGCACGCCGACCATCACGCTCGCGCGGCGATAGCGCTGTTCGAGCGCTGCCGGGTCGAAGGAGCCTCCTACCGGCCAGTCGAGCGTGCCCCACAGCGCGCCATAGGCCAGTTCGCGACCGCAACGCGGCGCGAGCGGGGTGCGTGTGCCGAGCGCGTCGACGATGAGGTCGAACGGGCCGATGCTGCGGCCGCTTTCGAGCAGGAGGCGGCGGCGGTCGCTTGATACAAGCTCGCTCCCCGCGATGGCGCATCCGGTCTCGACCGCGATCCCTTCGGCGACCACGGCATCGTGAAGCAGCGCGAACAGCGTGGCCCGGTGGACGCCGACGCCGAACGCGGCGCGGTTGCCAAGCGCCCGATAGTGCACGTTGAGGACGACGCGCCCGCTGCTCCCAGCCGCCCCGTGCAGCCGATCCACCCGCGCGCCACGGTCGAGCAGCGCGTCGGCGAGCCCGAGTTGTTGCAGGACGGCAAAGCCGGTCGGCTGGATCATCAGCCCCGATCCCACCGGGCGGGGCGCGTCGAACCGCTCGAACAGGGTGACCCGGTGGCCCGCCCGGTGGAGCAGCAGCGCGGTCGCGAGACCGGCCGGCCCACAGCCCGCGATGGCGATGTGGAGACGCTGCATCGGGCGAACATAGCCGAGGTTCGCGACGGCGCTAACACTCGAAGGCGCGCATCGGACACGACGGCTTTGCTTGATCTGGGCAAGGACCCACTGCCTTGCGTTCTCGCGGCCAAGATCGCTAGTGTCAGAAAGGCGCTTGTGGTTTCGGCAGCTCGGGTTGGAGCCACCGCTCGCAACGCTTCTGCGCCAACAAGCCGGTTCACCAATCAGGAATGCGCCATGCTCGTCGAGAGCGAAGCCACGCCGACCCGCTGCAACGCGCCCGACCAGTCCCGCGACTGGCGGCGGGTCGCGTATCTCGTCCAGCTGTCGCGCGCGCTCGACGCGATGGAGGAAACGCGGCTCGTCCCTGAGAAGAAGGTGCTCTACCAGTTCTCCGCGCGCGGGCACGACATGGCGCAGGTGCTGCTGGGGCAGCGGCTCGACGACCCGCGCGATGCGGCGTGCGGCTATTACCGGTCGCGTCCGTTGCTGCTGTCGCTGGGCGTCGACGTGGCGGATGCGCTGGGGTCTTCGATGGGGCGGGCGGGCGGCTATTCGGACGGGCGCGACATCGGCGTGGTGTTCAACTATCCCAACATGAGCGGCGCGTCGGCGCTGCCGATGTGCGGCGGGGTGGGCGCGCAATATACCCCCACCGCCGGCTGGGCGCAGGCGATCGAGTATCATTGTGAGGTGCTGGGCTCGCCGGGTCATGAACGCGCAATCGCGGCCGTGCTCGGCGGCGAGGCGTCGGTGGCGACCAACGGCTTCTGGGCGGCGCTGACGATCGCGACCACGCAAAAGCTGCCGATGCTGTTCTATATCGAGGACAATGGCTACGGCATCTCGGTCCCGTCGAGCTTCCAGACGCCGGGCGGGAACATCGCCGCGAACCTGGCGAGCTTCAGCGGGCTGCACATCATTTCGGGTGACGGGACCGAGCCCGCCGAGGCGGCGGCACTGGTCGATCAGGCGGTCGCGCATGTCCGCGGGCGCGAAGGGCCGTGCCTGCTGCGGCTGACGGTGCCGCGATTGCAGGGGCACAGCTTTCAGGATACGCAGACGTACAAGTCGGAAGCGTTCGTCGCCGCCGAATGGGCGCGCGACCCGTTGCCAAAGCTCAAATCCTATCTTGAACCGCTGCTCGACGAGGGCGAATGGGACGCCATCGAGGCGCGCGCCAGGGCGGACGCGGAGGCCGCGCGGGAGCGGGCGGAGGCGCGCCCGGTCGCCGACCCCGAAACGGTGACGCGCCATGTCTTCGCCGAACCCGGCGCGTTGCAGGCGATGGGCGGGCAATGGACGCGCGGCTACACGCCCCCCGCCTCAAGCGCCGAGCCCAAGCCCGAGGGTCAGCGCATCAACATGGTCACCGCGATTCGCCGCACGCTCGATGGCGAGATGACGATCAACGACCGCGTGGTGCTGTTCGGCGAGGATATCGGCCCCAAGGGCGGCGTCCATGCGGTGACCCTCGGCTTGCAGGAAAAGTTCGGCGACAAGCGGGTGTTCGACACCAGCCTGTCCGAAGAGGGCATCGTCGGTCGCGCGGTAGGGATGGCGCTCGCGGGGCTGATGCCCGTGCCCGAGATCCAGTTCCGCAAATATGCCGAGCCCGCGACCGAGCAGATCAACGATTGCGGCTCGATGCGGTGGCGCACCAACAACCGCTTCGCCGCGCCGATGGTGCTGCGCGTACCGGGCGGGTTCTTCAAATGCGGCGACCCGTGGCACAGCCAGACCAACGAGGTCGCGTTCGTCCACACGCCGGGCTGGATGGTCGCGGTGCCGTCCAACGCGGAAGACGCGGTGGGGTTGCTCCGCACCGCGCTGAGGGGCAACGACCCGGTGATCTTCTTCGAGCATCGCGCGATGCTCGACGACAGCTGGGCGCGGCGGCCCTGGCCGGGCGACCACTACCTGCTGCCGTTCGGGCGGGCGAAGACGACGGTGGCGGGCGACGACATCACGATCATCACCTGGGGCGCGATGGTCCCGCGCTGCGAGGCGGCGGCGGAGGGGCGGTCGGCGGACGTGATCGACCTCAGGACGCTGACGCCGTGGGACCGCGAGGCGGTGCTGTCCTCCGTGCGGCGCACCCGGCGGTGTCTGATCGTCCACGAAGACCTCAAGACCGCGGGCTTCGGCGCGGAGATCGCGGCGGTGGTGGCGGACGAGGCGTTCTTGGACCTCGACGCGCCCGTCGCGCGGCTGACCATGCCTGATATCCCGAGCCCGCATAACCCGGTGCTGCTCGACCGGGCGGTGCCGTCGATCGAGCGCATCCGCGCGAAGATCGACGAGCTGGTGGGATTTTAGGCCATGACCGACATCCTCGTTCCGTTCGAGCAGGAGGGCACAAAGGCGGTCGTGCGCGCCTGGTTGAAGCAGGTCGGCGACGCGGTCGCGGTGAACGACCCGCTGGTCGAGCTGGAGACCGACAAGGTCACGCAGGAGGTCCACGCGACGGCGGCTGGCGTGCTGGCGGAGATATTGCTCGACACCGATGCGGAGGCAGTGCCGGGCGCGGTGCTGGGGCGGCTGGATGAGGCAGCGGCTGCTGCGCCGATCGAAGCGTCCGATGGCGAGGCGGAGAGTGGGCTGGCGCTCAGCGGCGGCGCACCGGTGGTTGCGCCCGTCCCCGCGCCCGCGCAGGCCGCGCCCGGCGCGCTGTCGCCCAGCGTTCGCCGCGCGGTGCGGGAGCATGGGGTCGACCCGGCGAGCATCGCGGGCACGGGTCGCGGAGGTCGCCTGACCCGCGCGGATGTCGACCGCGCGGTGGCCGACCGCGCCGCGCCTGTGCCGATCGCGAAAGCGGTTCTTCCGCCGCTCCTGTCCGCCGCTGGCGTCCAGACGATCCCGCACGACCGGATGCGGCTCGCCATCGCGCAGAACATGCTGAACTCGGTCACGGTCGCGCCGCACGTCACCGCCGTGTTCGAATGCGATCTCAGCGCGATTACCGCGCACCGCCGCAAGCACAAGGCCGCGTTTGAGGGGCAGGGCGCGAAGCTCACCTTCACCGCCTATTTCGTCGCCGCAAGCGTCGAGGCGATGCGGGTCGCGCCGACCATCAACAGCCGCTGGTTCGACGACCGGCTGGAGGTCTACACCGATGTCGGCGTCGGCGTCGGCACAGCGCTGGGCGACGACGGGCTGGTAGTGCCCGTCGTGCAGCGCGCGCAGACGCTGTCGCTGCTCGGCGTCGCCTCGGCGCTGACCGACCTCACCGCGCGGGCTCGCGCCAGGAAGCTAACCCCCGCCGAGATGCGTGGGGGCACTTTCACCATCTCCAATCACGGCGTGTCGGG